>CAYWWS010000079.1:0-2588 GCA_964462105.1 Candidatus Woesearchaeota archaeon | reverse complement strand
CTCTTTAACTTGTATAATGGCTTTAATTCTAAACTAATCTCCCCGATGGACTCTTCTACATCAAAGATTATCTTTCCCTTATTTGACAAATGTATTTCAGGATAGCCATTATTATCTCTAATGTAGGAATTTTGTAATTTTATAACAATTCCTTCTTTTAAACTTCCTTTTTCAATCTCAGAAATATGGTTAATATCCCACAATACAACTCTTATAGTCCCTGTTTCATCACCCAAAACGAAATTTGCTACCTTTCCTTCTCTGCCATTTTTATTATATGACCTAACGCCGTAAATCGAAATAACTCTTCCAATTACATCTACGGCACTTAATCCAACTATTAGATCTTTAATCTTAAACTTCTTTTTTTCAAATACATTAATAAGTTTGATACCAAGTTCATTAGCAACAATATGGGCTGCCCCTTCTTTGCTTATTAAATCTGAAAGGTTTTTTAATTTTAAATTAATCTTATTATCTATCTCTAGGTCTGACAGACCTTTTTCTTTTTTAATTCTGTCTATTATTTCTTCGTAAGTTAGGTTAAACATTTTAAAACGTACTAGCCTTGTTTAAGTCTAGAGTGAAAGTAAATACAGGTCTTACTTTTTTAAGATTGTTATTCTCTAAAGTATAAATTTCTTCATCCCCAATTATCTTAAATTCTATTAAATTTCCTTCTTTTTTAACTTCTATAGTTAAACCTTTATTGTCCAGACACTTCATTGCTTCATTATCCTGCGATTCCTTAAGGCAGCTGTATTTATTAACTAACTCTTTTTTAAACTCTATTAATCTATCTAAATTGAATTTTAAATCCCTTTCTAATAATATTTTTTGATGGTAATTAAGACTGTATTTCTCATTTTTAACATTGTAACTGTCGGTTGCCTCAAGCTTAATCTTATTATCTGTTATAATAACGTCTAAGCCTTGTTCATTTAAGTTATTTAGGATCAGGCTAACAAATTCATTGCTTAGATCCCTATTAAATACATTTGCATCAATATTGCCATCGTAAAACCAATCAAATTCTGTAAAATCTCTAATTGCTTTTGACAGGGCATAATCTAATTTTATGTTTAAATAAAACTCTTTACTATCAGCATTACTATATAAATAATAAACATCATTTTGTAAATAACCTATCGATTTAGACCTATTAAGATTATTGTCTGACGAAGCCAGTGTAAATATGGCGTAAAGTACCAATAAAACAAATAATACTGCATAAAATGCGATAAATATTCCTTTCTTATTCATTTAAACCGCACACCTTATGGTCTTTGATAATATAGTAAGTAGACGGGTCTAAATATATCTCTAAATCCCTATCAAATACTGGTAAAGTTATAGTTCTTCCAAAGTCTAATTCTCCAATGTCTTTTGCTTTTCTTACAAATATGCCATTAGTAAAAATATTTCTGTCATTTTCTGATATCGTGAAATAATAGCAACTCCCATAAACCTTGCTAAAAACCTTCTTAATATAGTCATCCAATAGTTTTGCATTAGACCTATCATAATACCATAGATTAATTAAATTTGATACAGTTACTGGTTTATCATTAAGCATAACCTGGCTACTTAAGAAATTTAATAAGTTATTATTTACGTCAATCTTTTGCAAGTCAATCGGATCTATTGACTTAGAACCGCTGCTAGTAAGCAAGATAAATATGACATAAATTAATAATGCGAATAAAATGATTAATAAAGAGGGTATATAAAGTATCGGTGTGCTAAAACCTTTATTCATTTTCGTTCACCAATTTTATATTTAGTATATGAACAATCCCATTTACTAAAACGATTTGTTTAAAAGTCGAGCATCTTAATTTTTCATCGAATTTACAGAAAACCATTCTATTAATTAGGTTGTTATTTTTAATTAAATCTTTTTTAACATTACCTTCTAAATCTTCTAATCTTATGCTTAAACCTGTACTAGCCCCAAGATCGATGCAATTGTTTATATTTTGGTCATTTAGCTTATTAATATCAAATAATTTGTTTGATGATAGGCATTCGTCTATTATGACTTGTTTTAATGTGAAGTGCTTTATCTCGGATATATCTAAATCACTGTTTGTAGTTGTGCTGGTAAGGTAAACAAAAGCTGCAAGTGAGAGTGCTACAGTTGGTAATATTATTACCAGCCAAAAAATAATGTTAGAAGAGGTAGTAAAACTTGCTTTTTTATTCAAGAGCAATCACCTTTTTGAATGATTAAAATGCCATTGTCATAATTTAAATTTAATCTGCATAGTACTAATTCTTTATCAAAATTAATATGCTTTGAGTAATAAGCAGTGTATGCATATTTAGAAACTGCATCCAACTCAGGATCTTCTACATAAATATTATTGTCATCGACTTCGATATTGAATGAATCAATATCATAATCGAGTGTTAAAGACCCTTTAGACGATTTAACTGCATCAAAGAATAAGGACAAGTCTCTAGCAGCATAATCCCTTATAAAACCACTGTTTGTAAATTGATTGTTTAAATAAGAAATCATCCACAGCATGATAAAAATAGCAAAAAGTGCATAGGCTATCCAAAGATATAATTTATCCTCCATA
>CAYWWS010000078.1:1414-2626 GCA_964462105.1 Candidatus Woesearchaeota archaeon | reverse complement strand
TGGGCAGAAGATTCCAAGCCATCTGAAGCA
Organism: Candidatus Woesearchaeota archaeon; assembly: GCA_964462105.1. Classification (GTDB taxonomy): domain Archaea; phylum Nanobdellota; class Nanobdellia; order SCGC-AAA011-G17; family CAYRAU01; genus CAYWWS01. Next base: position 2,596 of record CAYWWS010000078.1, on the reverse strand, counting down.
TTAGCCCCTAGAATCCAGACTTCATCTTTGCTTGTGTTGGTTACGTTTATTGTAGCATAAGCTAATGAGCCATTTGCTAGATTTAAGGCTAAACCAGTAAAGTTGTATTGCTCAGCATTATTCCTGTACCACCTGAATGTTATATTAAATCTCTGGTTAGTGTCATTATCAAATACTCCAGCAGATCCGTTTAATCTTGTATTCTTGACCAGGGTTCCGTTTGTTATTATTATTGTCTGATTAATACTTGGAACTGTATTCACAGTAAAGTTTCTAATGTCTGAGTAACCAGAGCTTTCTAGTCCATCGCTTGAATTAGCCCTCCAATAATAACTAGTCCTGTTTAATGAAACTGTGGTATTTGCTTTTGTTGGAGTTGTACCTTCTGCTATGCTTGTAATTCTATGAACTATTGTTGAAAATGCTGAGCTTGTTGCTATCTCTATGTTATAAGTTATTGCATCATTGTCTACATCACTGGCATTGTTTATGGCTAGCTCTGGGGTTAAATCGCTTGTTATGGTGTCATTTGCTGGAGAGTTTAATGTTGGAATGCTAGGAGCTTTGTTTGTAATGTTTATGAAGCTTGAATTGGATTCTCCATCCCAGCTTGTTGAATCAAATACTGTTGTTCCTATTGTCCAGTTGTCTCCTTTCTTTAAGTGAGTCTGGTTTAAGTTAGGGAAATTAGCTCCTGCCAGATAATGCTGTCTTATTTCTTCATCTGTTAAAACCTTGTTGTAGATTGCTGAATCATCTATAAAACCACTAAATTCAGTGGATGGAGAAACATCTCTACCTATGTAAGCCGCTATACCAATATTCATTGCTGCAGAAAGATTAACTTCCCTGTCAAAAGCTCCATCAACATAAAGTCTTACTCTGTCACTTGAAGAATTGTAGGAAGCAGCTGCATAATGCCATTCATTTAAATTTACAACTGTATTGGAGCACCACCATCTATCATTTGTTCCATTATCTGCAGAAATAGCTACTCTCCAGTTTGAAGCATCACATCCATTAACTTGTGTTGCTGAATGCTTAATAAGTCTTAAAAAGAAATGGTCTTTACCAGCAGCACCACTATTAAAAGTACCGACTGCAAAAAATGCATCTCCCCATGCTCCTACAAGCACACCATTATTTCCATAAAACCAGCTCATTATAGTTATATCATTATCT
>CAYWWS010000078.1:0-1404 GCA_964462105.1 Candidatus Woesearchaeota archaeon | reverse complement strand
CGCCCGAATATCCAGAAATCGTCGAAATATTTATCCAATCATCTACGCCATCAAAGCTATAAGCGCCTGTTCCAATCTTGAATCCATTTGCTGATTTGTTTAGGTTAGGTGATGTATTAGCAGTTTGATTTCCTAAAGTAACATTATTATTACCAGCATAATCCAAAGCATCATTATCTAGAGGGAAATAAGCAACTAAATTAGTTTCATTATGAACTGTTTTAGCAAATGGAACTGAATTGTTATACCAAGTATAAGCTATTGAAATATTATCTCCGTCTGAATCTGCCGTATTGTTAATAGATGCTCCTAAATCACGATTTCTTGTTGTGTTTCCAAATGAAAATGCTTCATATATTTCCTGAGCTGATAGAGTTCTGTTGTAGATTGCAAACTCATCAATAGTCCCATTAAAGAAAGTTCCTGGAGAGAAGGAATATGCAATTGATAAGTAAGAATTGGCATCAGAAGCCACTCCAGATTGTGCTGTAAAATTATTTAAAATTCCATTTTCGTATATATTAAAGTGAGATGTATTTTTAACAAGAGCAATATGGTGGAATGCACCATCAGTTAAGTCTGTAATATTACAATTAGACTCTGTACCTCCACCCACTGCACACCTCATTCTTGAATTATTAGTAGACCAATACATATAGATATCATCATTTGGTTGGAGAGAATTATCATCTCCATATCCAAATAGCATTTGATTTCCATTCCCACTAGAACCATTGCCTGCTCTTTTAATCCAGAATGAGATGGTGTAAGTAGCACTTGTTCCATCAAAAGCTGATATTGAAGTTGTAACATTTACAAAATCGTCCACACCATCAAACTTATAAGCACCTCCAACCCTTCCTGCTAATGTATAATTTACTCCGTCTAATATTCCATTATTGTCGTTAAGGCTTATATCTGTCGCATTGTTTTCAAATGTATAATAAGCTACCATTCCAGAATCATTTATGTCTAAATGGCTTCCAATGTTTGGAGTGCTTTGGGTAGGAATTACATTTATAATTGTAATTGCTGTTGAATTAATCTGAGTAGAAGATTCCAATCCATCTGAAGCATTAGCTCCTAAGATCCAGACTTCATCCTGTGTTGCATTGCTTACATTGAAAGGAGAGTAAGCTAATGAGCCATTTGCAAGATTTAATGCCAATCCAGTAAATGCTAATTGCTCAGCATTATTCCTGTACCACCTGAAGGTTATATTAAATCTCTGGTTAGTGTCATTATCAAATACTCCAGCAGATCCGTTTAATTGAGTGTTTTTAACTAATGTTCCATTATGTATTATGATTGATTGATTGATTGACGGAATCTGGTTTACTGTGAAGTTGCTTAACTCATTAGCTGAATAAGAGGTTCCATCATAACTAGTAGAATTTACAAAGT
>CAYWWS010000077.1:0-2636 GCA_964462105.1 Candidatus Woesearchaeota archaeon | reverse complement strand
AAACATAGCCATATGCCAAGAATGTTCAGGGTCTGTTTCTTTTCTGCCGGAATTTAGATAGATAAACCTTTCAACATCTTTAAATTTCTCAATCTCTTTTAGGAATTCAATTTGTTTATTCAGTCTATCCATAAAAATCAGATAAGCATTACAATATAAAAAACTATAGATTAACTTTTTTAGAAGAAATCTTTAAGAAATCCTTGTCTGCTTTAACGCCTGCAAGAGCTTCCTGTAATGCCTCTTTATTAACATTAAGTTTAAATTGTTCACGCCCTAATATTTTATTTTCTTCCAGGTTATCTTGCATTCTTGCTTTTATATCTGAAATAGTATCAAACCTTATAGGCATCGGAGCATCTAACACAGAACTATCTTCTATCCTAGCTTTCTCAGGAATATTTTTAACGTTTTTAATATGGGCTTGCCTTAATTCCTGTAATTTCATTGCCTGCATCTTTTGATCCTGTTTTAGCTCGTTTAATTTCTGCTCCGCTAATTTTTTATTATGTAATTGCTTGCTTGCCTGATCCAATGCTAATATAAATTTCTTTAGAAATATAGCTTTGTTGACATCAAAATTTACGGGTTGAGTTTTCTTGCTGACAGTTCTTACTATCTTCCTTAATTTCTTATTTGCTTTTTTCTTATCAGATAACTTTTCATCTATTAAAAATTCAATTGACATATTTAAAATAAAGGTTTGTCGCTAGACTCTTGACCAAAGCCCGGCATTTCTGATTTTCCTCTTACATATTTTTCAAGCAATAATAAACCGCGTGCAATAGTCTTGTTTTGCTCTAATAAAGATTCTAGTTTAGATGTCAATATATTAATTCTTTCATCTTCACCAACTTCATTAATATGCTTGCTTGCTTCTGTGAATAAATTTAATACATCATCCATCTTTTTAGTTAGATTATTAATAGATTCTTTAACAGAATCAAGAATTTGCTTATGATAAGACTCCATTACTTGATTATTTCTTTCTATTCTTTTAACAAGATCTTGAATAGAGCTTATTAAATCAACATTATTTTTTTGTAGTGTAATACTATTTTTAGCCAATTGCTGTATTAAGCCATGGTCAGATTTAACAACCATTCTATCACCTCTTCCTATTAAATTTAATTATAAAAGCTTATATAAAAAGTTTTGGATTTAAGCTTGTGAATCCTGTCTATCTGATATCCTACCTAAAATATCATATATTTCTCTCAAAGGAGCAACCCTATCAATTTCCATAAGTGCTGTAAGAACCTCATAAGCACATTGTAAGCTATCAAAGTTGATATCTCTTTGGCGATCATCGCAATCAGAACAAACAGCTAGTAAATCATCTAATCCTCTTTGAGACTTTTCATATATAACAAACTTTGAGATATCTGCACCCAAAACAGCTCTAAAATCTATTAAATCCTTTGGAGTATACAAACTTATAACATCTTGCGCTTCTCTTAATAAGTCAATTAATTTAAGAGGTATATCTTCTACTCTATAACTATCACTATATACTATAAAATTTTCTAAATCTATTTTAGCGTCAGCATAACCATAAGCCATTTTATTGCATCATATCAGGCATGTTTTTGCTGTAATCAGGAGCACTTCCCTGCTTAGAACCAGCTGCAATAACATCATCTATTCTTAGGATTAATTCTGCAACTTCAGAAGCAGATTTTATAGCTTGAGTTTTAATCTTTAAAGGTTCTATTACACCTGAAGACCAGGCATCAACCACCTTTCCTGTAAAGGCATCAATACCAGCCCATTTATTTATCTGATGTTTGTTTTTCATCTCAGTAAGCATATCAATTGGGTCCAAGCCGGCATTTTCAGCAAGTGTTTTTGGGATTACTTCAACAGCATCTGCGAATGCTAATACAGCAAGTTGCTCTCTTCCAGATAATGAATTTGCAAATACCCTTAAGAATTTGGCAACCTCTATTTCAGCTGCACCAGCCCCTGCAACAACCTTACCATTAAGAATTGAAGCTGATATATCGCCAAGAGCATCTTTCATAGCTCGCTCAACTTCATCAACAACATGTTTTGTGCCGCCTCTAACTAAGATTGTAACAGCTTTAGGATTTTGACAATTTCTGATATAAGTCATCTCCTCATCCCCTACTTTTAAGCCTTCTACCAAACCAGCTTTTCCTAGGTCTTTTGAGCTCAAATCTTCCAGATTAGAAATAACTCTAGCACCTGTTGCTAAAGCTAGTTTATCCATATCATCTTTTTTAACTCGTCTGACAGCGTAGATTCCGGCTTTTGCCAAGAAATGCTGAGCTAGATCATCAATACCTTTTTGGCATATAACAACGTTGGCGCCTGATTTTATTATTTTAGTAGCCATTGCTTTGATCATTGACTCTTCCTGCTCTAAGAAAGCCTGTAATTGATTAGGAGCTGTAATCTGGATTTTAGCTTCTGTCTCTGTATTTTTAATCTCTATAGCGGAATCAATTAACGCGATTTTAGCATCTGCTATTTTTTTAGGCATTGAAGAGTGAACTCTTTCCTTGTCTAAAACAATGCCCTGGACTAATTCCGAATCTTCTATGCCATCGCCCACTTTCTTCTCTAATTTAATATTCTCCAGATTAACAATATTGTTTTCATGAACCTGTTTG
>CAYWWS010000076.1:1295-2679 GCA_964462105.1 Candidatus Woesearchaeota archaeon | reverse complement strand
GTGGTATAGACAAAACTAGAATATAAAGATTATGGTAATGTAAACTATACCTCATAGTATATAACTACCAGAGGGGGAACCAAAAATGGAGTTCATAATACAAAATGCGTTGGAAAATTCTAAAAAAGATGCATTTGCCGACATTGAAGTTGGTAAAGCAAATATAAAAGTTATAGGAGCCGGCGGTGGCGGTTCTAATATGGTAAGCTGGCTATACAAAAAAGGCATACAAGGTGCTGAAATATACGCCATTAATACTGATAAACAGCATCTCGATATTACCGAGGCTGATCATAAAATCTTGCTGGGACCTAATGTTACAAGAGGTCTTGGAGCAGGAGGTTTTCCACAAAGAGGTACTGAGGCAGCAAAAGAATCCTTGAATGAGATTAAAGAAGCTTTGAAAGGAAGCGATATGTTATTCATCTGTGCAGGAATGGGTGGAGGTACAGGAACTGGATCAGCTCCAATAGTTGCCCAAGCAGGCAAGGATGTAGGCTCAATTGTAATTGGTGTAGTTACAATGCCTCTAGATATAGAAAAAGCAAGAATTGACAAAGCTGAATTTGGTTTACAGCAATTAAGAAGTGTCTGCGATACTGTAATTGTTATTGATAACATGAGGCTGGTTCAAATTGCAGGAAACTTGCCACTGAAACAGGCATTTGCAGTTGCTAATGAATTAGTTTCCACAATGATTAAAGGTATTGTAGAGACAATAGCTGTTCCAAGTCTAGTTAATCTAGATTTTGCAGATGTTAAAGCCATAATGAGTGAAGGTGGCGTTTCTGTAATTGGGATTGGAGAGAGTGACACTGAAAGAAGAGTTGAAGAAGCTGTTAAAAGAGCTTTAAGCAATCCGTTGTTAGATGTAAGCTACCAAGGTGCTACAGGCGCTTTAATCCATATTACAGGCGGTGAAGATTTAACATTAGAAGAAGTAAGCAAAGTTGGTGAGATCGTATCTGACAGTCTAGATCCAGATGCACAAGTTATCTGGGGAGCTAGAATTGACGAAAATATGAGAGGCAAATTAAGAGTTATGACTATAATTACGGGTGTACACTCGCCATATGTATTAGGAAAAGCAAATCATAGTAAACCATCTGAACGTAAATTGTTCAGTAGAGAATTAGGTATTGAGATGGTTTAAGGGCATAGACAGAGTTCTTTAACCCCCCTTAATATGCCCTTAATTTAAGGCTAATGCCAGTGCATTAGCTTTTTTCTTTTTTTTCTTTTAAAAATAGATTTTGAAGAAAACATATTTTTATTTAAGATTTTTTCTTGAATTTTTTTAGCATATTATTAAGACTTTCTTTCAATGGGAAAAATTGTTTACTATCTTTATTACCAAATTCTTCAAAGAAAACAGATGATCTTA
>CAYWWS010000076.1:0-1285 GCA_964462105.1 Candidatus Woesearchaeota archaeon | reverse complement strand
CCAAGAGTCATAACAGCTTCTGGTCTAAAGTTGTCAGGAAGTTTTAATGCCGTTCTAATCTTATCATTATCAAAGATAGATACCCAGCAATTCCCCAAACCTAGAGAAGTTGCCGTTAATAACATATTTTCAGTTGCTGTTGCAGCATTTTGGGTTGAGTATAATTCAGCATTATCTTTATAGTAAGATGATGCTAGTTCCAAATCAGATACAACCATTATTATTACAGGCGCTTCATTTACCCATTTTTGTTTGCAAGCATCTGCTATTTCTTCCTTTTTACCCTCACTTCTTACAATTATAAACCTTAGATTTTGAATATTTCCGGAATTAGGCGCTTTTAACCCCGCATCTAACACCTTTTCAATAAGATTAATCCCGATGGATTTATTAAGATAAGAATGGCAGGAAGCTCTTTGATCTATTGCTTGACTAGTATCCATGTCAAAACATTTAAATCTTAAAACTTATATAAATGTTACTATGAAGTACAAAGAACTGGTTAAAGTATATCAAGCTTTAGAATCAACAACAAAAAAGATAGAAAAGATAGATATACTGTCAAATTTTCTGAAAAAAGTGGATAATGAAGATCTTGCTAACATTGTTTATCTAGTTCAGGGAAATGTCTATCCGCAAAACAGCAGTGAAAAAATCGGGATGAGTTCAAGATTAATCTTAAAAGTCATAGCCTTATCAACTGGCAATAATGAAAAGTCAATCGAGGATTTATGGAGAAAAAAAGGTGATCTCGGGAAAGTTGCTTCTGAATTAATAAGCAAGAAATCCCAGCATACTCTAACAAAGCACGATTTGACTTTAAGTAAGGTTATAGATAATATAAGGAAATTGAGTATATTACAAGGTCAAGGCACTGTTAATAGAAAAGTAAATTTAATTGCTGAATTATTGAGCAACGCCGAGCCCGATGAATCAAAGTTCATTGTTAATACTGTTTTAGAAACTTTAAGGATAGGTATTGCAGAAGGGATAATAAATGATAGCATTGCAAAAGCATTTGACAAAGACCCAAAAGAGGTCAAAAAAAGTTTTGATTTAACCGGAGACTACGGAGAAGTTGCTTTGAATGCTAAAACTGGGAATCTTAATTCATTAAAGATTAATATTGGCAGACCTTTAAAGGTAATGCTCGGCCCAAAAGTAGAAAATATTAATGAAGCATTTGAATCTTTAGGAAAACCGATTCAAGTTGAATTTAAATTGGACGGCTTTAGGTTGCAGATTCATAAGAAAAATAATGAGATAAAATTATTTACTAGAAGCT
>CAYWWS010000075.1:2491-2846 GCA_964462105.1 Candidatus Woesearchaeota archaeon | reverse complement strand
ATAATCAAATGTTTTGTTGCTGTATCTTGATTCAGACACATATTCTTTTTGTAATTCTTTAGCAGCCATTACTGCTCTAGCTTCAAATAAATAGCCTGGACCACGACCTAATGTATAGCCCAAAAACATAGCCAAACCTGCATATACAACTGGTGGTAATAGTAAATAAGACACACGCGGTCTTATTGAGAATGCAAATACTAAACCCGCCATCAAACCTATTGATCCTCCTACCTCTTTTATATTATACGTATTTCTATTTACCCTTTTTACTAATCTTTCAAAATGCCTTCTTTCTTCTCTAGGAACAATAAAATAATAAGTGCCCAACATCAATTCTGGATAACCAGGACGG
>CAYWWS010000075.1:0-2481 GCA_964462105.1 Candidatus Woesearchaeota archaeon | reverse complement strand
TAGGATCTATCCTTCTGGGAAAAAGATATTCTACAATATTTGAACCTTTATTTTCTCTCTTTAAATAATGACGAACTTTTCTAAAATGAAATTGTCCTAATTTATTTATAACTAATGCCTCATGATTAGGACTAACTTGAGCTTTTTCACAGATTGCCTCTAGATCTTCTTTGCCTTCCATCTAAAGATTCTTGCAGAATTTTACTATTTATATTTATTTTTACACTAATCAATAGTTATAATTATAAACAATTTCATTCTTTATTATCTATATTAATGGATAAATTTCTTTATTAATTATTAAATCAGTGCATTATCATGAAAAGGGGGATTAAAGTAATTGATGTAATGACTAAGAATCCGATATTTGTTTCTCCTGATACTGTATTGGTTGACTGCGCTAAAAAAATGCTGGATGAAAAAGTTGGCAGTTTAATAATTAAAGACAAAAAGAAGGTTATCGGCATTGTAACTGAAAAAGATTTTGTTGAAAGAGTTGTTGCCAAGAACCTGAATGCCAGCTCAACAAAAGTCAAGAATATTATGAGCAAGGAGCTTGTTTCAATAAATCCTGATGCCGATATTTCCGAAGCTATCAAGAAGATGAATCAGAAAGATGTCAGGAGAATGCCTGTTGTTAACAATAATGAGATAATCGGATTATTGACTATCAAGGATATTTTGGCAGTTGAACCCCAGCTGTTTAATAATTTTCTTGATAAATTGGATATAAGGGAGCATAAGGAGATAATGCTGAACATTGTACAAGGAACATGCACAAACTGCGGGACTTACGGCGAAGTAACAAGAATTGGTAGGCATAAATGGTTGTGCGAAGCCTGCGGGTAACCAAAACATTTATTAATTAAGATTTCTGATTTCATTGATATGGGTGAAAAGAGATCTGTAACCCCCGACCCGGGTTTAATAATTGTAAAATCAGGTTCTTTTAATCTGAATGAATTATACAAGAAGATTTCAATGTGGTATTTTACACATAGTTACGATTTTACTGAGAAAGAAAATACCAATAAAATTGCATCTACTGGTAATGAAGTTAAAATTGAGTTATGGGGGGAGAGAAAAATAGATTCTTATGTTAAATTTAATATTAATATTGTAATTGAAGTTTTCGATTATAAGGCTGGAAAAGGAAGATTTCATGCTTCTATTAAATCAAGTCTCGATCTTGATTATGACAACAAGTGGGAGAAAAATGCATTTGATAGATTTTTAAGATATGTCTACAATAATGTAATTATAAAATCAAGGATTAAATATTATTATGAATCTAAACTTTACTCTGAATTAGTGGATTTTAGCAAGACTGTTAAAGGTTCACTGGGATTGTTACAATGATGATGCATTACGTTACTCCACCTACAGGAATAAAACTTAAATACAGGGGGAAATTTGATCTCGGTAGGTTTTATTATTATCTGAAAACTGTATTGGAAGATAATGAATTCTTGCAAGATGAGCAGACGTTAGAAAAAGAATACGTTGAGAAAGTTGTTGCTGCTGGGAAAGAAATCCACATCAGGTGGGGTGCTGAAAAAGATGCTAATAAATATATTAAATACAAGGTTGAGATTAACTTTAGAATATTGATATTAGAAGACAGAACAGATTTAGAAATGAAGTTTATAGGCTGGGTTGAATCTGGCAGCGAAGATTATGACAAGCTTGGATGGCTCTCAAAGATATATTTTATACTAATACAAAAACCTAAATTAGACTTTCATAAAACTGCATTATACAAGAAAGTCTATAAATTCCAGGAGGAAGCAAAGAAATTCCTTGGCGTGATGAATTACGAATAACCAAATTCCCCTTTTAATGGGACAAAGACAAAATTACCCAGATTTATTCTTTCAATAGTCCCGGATTTTTTAATGAGCTTGATCATTTCTTGCATATATAAAGGGCCAACTGGTGCTACTAAAATTCCAGGGTCGTTTAACTGTTTTATTAAAACATCTGGAATCTTGGCGCAGGCAGCTGTCAGAATTATTTTATCATAAGGAGCAAATTTCTTCAAGCCAGAGCTACCGTCTTTTTTAATGATTTCAACATTTTTGATTTTAGCTTTTTTTAAATTCTCCTTTGCAAAAGCAACAAGCTCATTAACAATTTCTGTTGTATAGACCTTTCCTGTTTTGCCGATTAATTCAGCTATTATAGCAGCTTGGTAGCCTGAGCCAGTGCCTACTTCTAACACCTTATTACCCTCTTTTAATTCAAGGGATTCTGTCATTATCATTACTGTACTTGGCTGGCTTATAGTCTGCCCGTAGTCTATATCTAATGGATAATCACCATAAGCCCTTTTGACGTCTTTTTCAAGAATAAAATCCTCTCTCTTAATCTTTTTAAATGCCTCAATTAATCTTTTGTCTTTGATTAAATTAATCTTCTTCCAATACTTCAATAAGCTATCTTTCATCTGCATATGGAAATTAAGCTCTAATAAATAGTTTT
>CAYWWS010000074.1:0-2871 GCA_964462105.1 Candidatus Woesearchaeota archaeon | reverse complement strand
ACTCCAATCTTTTGAAGAGGTTAAAAACAAGGTTCTGGAACACATGCCTAATTTTGATTAGTAAAAATTATTAAGTAAACAACCCAATCAAGCCAAAGGGCCAGAATCCAGAAATTGATATGAGCAACATCTATTATTCTAACAAACGCAAAAGATTCTAATTTTTAATATTTATTAGTTTAAATCAAAAATTCTTAAGTTGTAAAATAAAAATTAAAAGAAAAAAAGAAAAAATTATCCTGCTGATATCACCATTGAACCTGTAGTTGATCTTGTTAAGGTACTGCTTCCTACTGTGTAGGATATAGCTAAATCCCCTTTAAGTTTTTCGCCAATATTAAAAAGACGAGTGCATACTCCTGTTGTTATAGTCGCTGTCTGTTCAGATGCTATAGTAGTAACTGCTGCTGGACCAGTACATGTTGCGGCTCCGTTATCATAAGTGAATACTAAACCATTTATTGGAATACTTAAAGTATCGGATAAGCCATTTCTAAGAATTATATTAACAATATCAGTACTAGACACTGCATTGAACTGATCACAGAATATTCCAGAACCTGTGCTAATGCTACATCTTTCTCCAATGAATCTGCTTGGATTTAAAACTCCGAAATAAGCTAACGCGCCTATTGCAATCAAAACAACCAGAATAGCCCAACCATAGGTCATCAAGAACTCCATGGCTGCTTGTCCTTTCTTAAACATCATCAAACCACCTCTTTGTTTTTTGTCTATAACAATTTAAAGTTACTAGAATTAACTATCACTTATATATAAAGTTTTAAAACTACTTCACAGTAAGTAATAAGTATTTTAAACTTTTTTACAAAAAGCTATTAAGTAATAATGAAAATGATAAAAAAGGGGCAAGTCAGCATAGAGTACATTATAATTATTGGCTTATTGATATTCGTTTTATTGCCTGTAATTTATTTTGTAACACAAACAAGTAATGAAACAACAAGATTTAATGACGCTGAAACCTCATTAAAACTTATTAAAGAGACTGCTGAAAGGCTTTATTCCTTAGGACCAGGAAACAAAGAGACAATAACAGTAAAAATCCCAGAAGGTGTAAAAAAGTTCGAAATAGAAATTACAGGAAATTCGTTATTATTGCAGCTAAAATCAAAAGGTGGCTATTCTGATGTCTTTACCTCAGTAAATGCAGTTTTATCTTCTACATCTTCATTGCCCCAGGAATCCGGCACATATGCATTTACTTTATTAGTACTAGAGACTGGTCAGGTGAAAATAACATATGCATAATAAAAAAAGCCAGGTTGCTATTGAAGCCATCTTCGTAATAGGATTTTTATTTATGTTTTTTATTATGTTATATTTAGTTAGCAGCGATAAAACATTGCAGTTCTCAAAAACAAAATCAAGTCTAGAACAAAGAGAACTATGCCTGCAAATAGCGTCTGGAATAAATGAAGTCTACTCCAGAGGTGAAGGAACCGTTCTAAAATTAGACTTAAAAGCGCATAACGTTAGATTCGATGGCCCTAATCAAAATTTAGAAGTAGATAATAACTATATCTGCAACATTCCCTTAAAAGAAATAAGCGACGGCAGCACCAATATATTTACTATATCGCAAGGAAAAATACAAATGTCCAATATAGCTAATGTTGTTGTTGTTAATTCGAATTGCGTAACAAATAAAGTTAGCTTTGCATCAGATTCGGGATTAAAGGTTGTAACAGATCTTGTAAAGGATATTGACACAGATACCGCAACAATTCCGTTGAGCAGGTTTGTAGAAGCATGTACTGGAGGTGCAGATTGTCTTAGTCAATATAATTTGAAAATGGCCTATATAACCAGATGTAAAAGTAACTGCCAAGCTCAAGACATTTGTATGCCAGAAGAGTTTAAAACTAATTTAATAAGTGAGTATCAATGTGTTGAATATCCACAACAAGGCGCTAATCCAACTAACTGTGATCTTTTTGTAGGCCCAAGTAGTTTTTGGGGTGTTGGTGTTGACATAAATAAATATGATCTCATAGTATTTGAGAACATAGACAACATAGCGGATGGAAGTGCTCATCAGACACTTGTAGAAGGCTGGGTAAAAAATGGAAATAATTTAATTTTACTTGGAGAAATAGCCCAATTGAATAATTATGGGCAAATAGACACTTTAGGTATTAGATGGACAAGCTTAAACAACGCTCCCGGCAATCCCGCCAATCAAGGTAATAGAGTTACAACAACTGATGATTATTACACTTCTGTAAATAATGGACAAGAACCATATATATTGTTTGGTGGAAGTTCTAGTAATCGTGCTTATTGGATTCCAGCAAGAGGCCATAATATGCAAAACCTAAATCCAGGTAATCTGCCAGATCCTAGTACTCCAAAGGCATTCAATTTCATACGAGAAGCTGTATACATTGACAATACAATAGGTCTTGGAAAATGGGACTATGGAAATACAAGTAGCTTTGGGCAAGTTTACTTCTTTTCAAGCTGTGTTCCTAACAATGACCCTTACATATATATACCACCAGTAACCTCTTGCTCTAATCTTAATTGCAACACCTTCCAGTTAAGATTAAGAGAGTCTATCCAAAGAATGTTTGGAACCTATTTTTTGGGTTATTTAGAAACTATAATACCAATTACTAAAATTTTAAACGCCCCTGTTACCGACATTGTTATATCAACAAAACATTACATAGATACATTGCCACAGGGCGCGGTTGTTGAAGAATTTGTAGATGAATATCTTAAAAGCAATAGTTCTTACAAAAAAATCTGTGATTTAAAAACCTCTACAACAGAAATTAAAGATCCAGCAGACGTAATTGATCGTACAGGACTTAATCCTGCATGCGATGAAATTAATACAATGAA
>CAYWWS010000073.1:0-2913 GCA_964462105.1 Candidatus Woesearchaeota archaeon | reverse complement strand
ACTGTAGGGAATGTAGCACCAACAATATTTACTATCTTTGCACCAATAGAAGGTTTTGAAGGGGAAGAAATAATATTACCTTCTCCAGCAGTAACATTCACAGATGCAGGAGTTTTAGATACACATACAGCTTCAATAGATTGGGATGATACTGGTATTAATGAGAATTGTATCGTATCTTATGTAGATAGTGAAGGTCATGTTGATTGTCCTTCTCATATTTACGAAGAGAATAGTGTCTATGATGTAGTAATAAGCATATTAGATGATGACGGATCCAGAAGTAGTATAAGTTCTACTATTGTAATTAATAATAAACCACCGGTAGCAAATGCAAATGGACCCTATGAATGTAATGAAGGTGTGGCTTGTCAGTTTGCTGGTACTTTTACTGATGCTGGAAGTTTAGATAGTCATACTTTCTTATGGAGTTTTGGAGATGGAGAAACTAGTACTGAACAAAATCCTGTACATACTTATGCACGGCAAAGTGAATATCTTGTAACTTTTACAGTAACAGATGATGATGATGGTTTTCATACTGATGAAACAACTGCCAATGTAGCTGATTCTGTGCCAACAGCAAGCTTTATACAAAGTTTAACTGAGCCAAGTGAAGGAGAAGAAATACAATTTACTGACACATCAACAAGTCCAGTTGATGAAATTGTTTCATGGTTATGGGATTTTGGTGATGGAACAACAAGTAACTTACAAAATCCAACACATACTTATCTAGAAGACGGAAGTTATACTGTTACTTTAACTGTAACTGATTTAGATGGATCAGTTGATAGTGCATCTGGAGAGAAAATAGTTAGCAATATTGCTCCAGTAGTTGATGATTTGATAACATATGAAGAGTCTGCAATTTCAGTTAGTGGAACTTTTACTGATGATGGAGTTTTAGATACACATACAGCGTTTATTGAATGGGGCGATGAAGCAATAGACAATTGTTCAGTAACTGAAGCAAATGGTGCAGGAACCTTTGATTGTCCTGAACATACTTATATTGATAATGGTGAATTTACAGCTACTGTAACTGTGACAGATGATGAAAATGATTCTGGAAGTGATGAGTTAACAATTACTGTGAATAATGTTGCTCCAGTAGTTGATGCTGGTGCTGATCAATTAATAAGTTTAAATGAACAACCTGTTGTATTTGCAACATTTAGCGATGCTGGTATATTAGATACGCATACAGCAACTATTAATTGGGGTGATGGAACTGTTGAAGCAGCAGTGGTTGATCAAGATGCTGATAGTGTAAGTGGAAGTCATACATATACAAATACAGGAACATTTAATGTGGTTGTTACATTAGAAGATAATGATGGAAGTAGTGGAAGTGACACTTTGAATGTACAAGTAAGCGACTTAGTGTTAGAATTTATTGCAGATTGGAATTTATTCTCAGTACCAAAAGTTTTGGTAGATAGTGATGTTGGAGATGTATTAGAAGGATTAGACTTTTCAATAGTATTAACATATGAAAATGGTCAGTGGATACAACCAGATACAATAGAGCCATTAAGAGCATATTGGATTAACATGAATCAAGCTGGAGAATTAGACTTAACATATAGAACAGAGCCTTGCGATGATGATACATGCATAGTGCCAGGATCTAGGGATTTAAATGCTGATTGGGAATTAATAGGATATACTGGAACTGAGCCAATGCCAAGTGAACTTGCATTAAAGTCAATAGAAGGAAGTTATAGTCAATGGTTTGGTTTTGTAGAAGGAACTTGGATATCACATATATTTGGACAAGTTCCAGACATTGATATGGAGCCAGGATTAGGATATTGGGTGTTTATGACAGAGCCAGCAACAATTGCAGTAATTTCATTATAGAAAGAAAATGAGAAAAATAATAACATTAACAATATTAGTATTTCTTTTTTTTAATATCATAGTTTATGCTCAATTAACTCCTCCTG
Organism: Candidatus Woesearchaeota archaeon; assembly: GCA_964462105.1. Taxonomy (GTDB): domain Archaea; phylum Nanobdellota; class Nanobdellia; order SCGC-AAA011-G17; family CAYRAU01; genus CAYWWS01. The sequence continues at coordinate 961 of CAYWWS010000073.1, read as the reverse complement.
CTTTTCCAGAATCTTTTTATGGCGATTTAACTATAGATGGATTATCTGCACCTGCTGGCATGGTTGTTACAGCTTTTATAGATGGCCAAGAAAGAGGAAAGATAACAACAACAGTTAGTGGAAAATATGGTGGGCCTAGTGGTGTAGATAAAAAGTTAATAGTATCTGGTTCTGATGCTGATAATGGTAAAACAATTACATTTTTTATAAATGCTGCTGAAGCTGATCAAACAGCAACTTGGGAATCTGGTGAGGTACTTAGATTAGATCTTAATACAGATGAATTATCAATTACTGGTGGGGCTACTAGCGGACCTGGTGGTGGTTCTTCTTCTGGTGGTGGAGACTCTTCTTCTGTAAGTGCAGTTGCTGGAACTACTATACCAACCATACAAGAAACTGCTGGTAATGGTGATAAAGAACTAGAGAAAGAGGTAGGTGTGAAGGAAACAGGATTAGAAAGCATAACAGGTAGTGCAGTAAAAGAACAACAACAAAATAAAGTAATAGGTTGGATTATCGTTGCTGGTATTGTTATTTTAGGACTAGCTGGCTATTTCTTATTTAGAAAAAAAGAGTAAATTAATCTTTAATCATAATAATAATCATAATCTTGGTTATGTAGTTCATCCCATTCTTCATATGTTAAGCTATAGCGGGGCATGATGTATGGTTTTTCTGGTTCTGGTGGTGTTGGATAGACTTCTTCTATAAATTTTGAGAATAAATCTCTTTGTTTTTTTACTAATTCTTCTAATTTTTCTTTGTCGCAAGTTCTTATATTTAAAGAGTGAATTTTAGAATCAATATCTTGAAGTTCATTAACCATTAATGTTAATTCTTCATTGTTTTTTGCAACCATATCAAAATAAGTCTTGCATCTTTGTTCATGTGCTTTGATTATAGCATCCCATTCTTTAGTCATATTAATTTTAAGGATAATAGATTTATCAATCTTTTG
>CAYWWS010000072.1:0-2920 GCA_964462105.1 Candidatus Woesearchaeota archaeon | reverse complement strand
ATTGGCCTTCCTGGATTTTCATCAGAGCCAACTGGTCCAATGTCTACTCTAGAAATCATTGCTTTTCTTCGCCCACCTTGTATAGTCTCTATAAATAATGGTTTTTCAACCATCTCTAAAAGATTAAGTCTTTTAAGATTTTTACTTTGTACTATTTTATTTTCTATATTTGCCATTTTTTACATTAATTCTAATTTTGTTGCAACATCAATTGCAGGTGTTTCAGTTGAAAGAGAAATGTATGCTTTTTTGATGCCTTTTGAACTTACTAATGTTTGTACTTTAGTTACCTTGACATTGAACGCTTGCTCAACTGCCTTTTTAATCTGTGATTTGTCTGATTTTCTGTCTACTACTAATGTTAATTTGTTTTCTGATTCTATTAACTTGACTGCTTTTTCAGTTGCTAAAGGATATTTAATTATTTGATATGGATTCATTTTATTTTTTGTAAAATAGATTTTCTTTTTTTAACCTCTCGATTGCCTTATCTGACCATATAGTAAATCTTCCTGGAACGCCACCCGGAGCTAAAAGTTCTATATTTAGTGATTCAACTGTCATTATATCAAAGCCTAATAGGTTTTTGGCTGCTTTTGTTATAGGAGATTTTTCTGAGATTACTATAAGTGGTCCTTTTGAAATTCTATATTTTCTACCCCTAGCTTTACCCTTCCCAGGCCTTATTCTTTTCTTTATTCTTTCAAATTCTTCTTTTAGTCCTAGTTTAAGCATTATTTCTTTTAGCTCTTTTGTTTTATTTATTGATTCAATATCTTTGATTATTAATTGCTCTGTAAATTTATGCCCACGTTTTTTAATATATTCTTTATCCGTGGTTGCTGCTATTGCAGATCTTATTGCTTTTTTGTTCTCTTTTTTATTTATCTTTTGCTTCCAGATTTTTTCTGCTTTGGGAGGGTGTGCTCTTCTACCTCCAACTGTTCCTGGAGCTACTGCACCAATCCAAAAAAATTGCCTTCCTCTTCTTGTGAGTGTTTTTCTAGGCACCCTTGAGATACCTCTTCCATAAGCAGTCTTATATTGCCTTCTTCTTCTGGAAAGCTTAGCTGAGTAATCCTTTCCTGCTCTTTCAAATGCTCCATAAGGCTGTCTCTTATTTGCTTGTATAGCCAGAAATGATCTTTGGATTAAATCGGGTCTTATCTCTTCTGAAAATTGTTTAGGTAAATCTATTTCTGATAGTGTTTTTCCTGTTGTGTCTATTATTTTTGCTTTCATTGTTTTGATGTTTGACTAATGTATTGTATTTGTGGCTGAGCAATATCTCTTTTATTTCTTAGACTTTCTGTTAGAATGATTAATCTCTTTCTTGTCCCTGGAACAGAGCCTTTTAATAAAATGTAAGGATTTTGAATTTCGCCATAATGCTTAATGCCACCTTTTTGGTTTATTTTTTTATTTTCATTGTCTATTGTAATAATTAATTTGTTATATTCTGTTCTTTTAAAGAAGCCCATTTGTCCTGGTTGTGCCACCCTCCATGATACCCTTCTTGGAGTAAATGGACCTAAGTTTCCTACTGATCTTCTCTTTTTTTCTGATTTATGTGATTTTAATGTTACTCCGAATCTTTTTATAACGCCCTGCAAGCCTTTTCCTTTTGTGATTGCATGCGCATCTATGTATTGCCCTGACCTGAATACATCTTTTATTGTAATTTCTTTATCCAATAATGATTTTGCAAATTCTAAATTATCTCCGCCAATAGGTATTTCAAATATTTCTGGTTTCTTTTTTCCTATTTTAGTTAATTTAGGCTGAGTATAAACTAATAATCTTACATGATTATACTCTTTTGGAATTTCTTTTGGCATGTTTTCTTTTTTAGTGAGTTTAATTTTTCTTATTAATTCTTTATCAAGATTTTTAGCTAGGGTTTGTGTTAGAACTTGATAACCATAAGGAGTTTTTTTGTAAAATCTTAAAGAAAGAGGTTTTAGGGGAGGACATTCAATGATTGTCACTGATGTCGAAATTTTTTTACCTTTTGTTGCTGAGTGTTGTTCTGTATCTATTTCAACAATATGAGTCATCCCGGCCTTGTAACCTGCAAAGGCTAATGGTTTCTGATTTGGGTTTGGATACCAATGTTTTATATTTGCATAAATTCTTTTAGACCTGCTTTTAGGTCTAAACTGCAAACTTCCTGACCTTGGTTTATGTGCTTTTGGCATTTTTTAACGTTAAATCCCTTTTTTTAGAGGTTTTCTGTTTAGAATCAGCGGCTTATCATTTTTACAGTAGGGGATAAATTTGGGTAGTTAATTCATTTATAAAGGTTTTGGTAAATGCGCATTGTAAATGTCTTTAATCTATTAGCCCTTTCAATTGAGTCATATCTCTTACTTGGCTAGTTGGCAATGGCTCCCATATGTTTTCTAATGGATTATAACGGTGTATCCTTGAAACATGAGTACCTATCTTCTGTCTGTTTTCTAAGACATCTTCAATAAATACCCTATATCTTTGGTTGAAGATCTCTTTTTCAACTACTCGGGGATTAGCATGAACACGGGTAACGCCTACTCCTATTTCTCTGAATTTTGTTACTGGACCTGGCCCCCTAATGACAGGGAGCTCAGGTTGTTTTTTAAGGTTTATACTTGGGATCCTAAAATTAATTACAGATCGTGCATTCCATTTGAAAGATGTATACATAGTACTAAGTTTTTCTTTTGTCACATATCTTATCATTTTCCAATTGATAAGACTTAGTCCTTTTCCAATTAAGCCTGCCCCGGTTGCTGCTACAAGCCACTCTAAAGGATTTAATTCAGCTTCAATAAAATTGAATTCATTTCCTGGCCTGATATTTGGATTGAGTATTACTTCATTAGTAACTGGATCTATAACAAGTTCTTGAAACTTCGATTCTGGAGATCCTAGTAACGGATAT
>CAYWWS010000071.1:0-2934 GCA_964462105.1 Candidatus Woesearchaeota archaeon | reverse complement strand
TTTCAGATTTCCAATGTCCGTTCTGCAGAAGTTTTTGGAGAGAAACCTTATCAAAGATTAAAACTGAATATGTAGATACAGGTAAAGCCAGGATAGTTTATAGGGACTTCCCATTAAGCTTCCATCCAGCATCTCAACCCGCTGCAGAATCTGCTGAATGCGCAGATGAGCAGGGAAAGTTCTGGGAGTTCCACGATAAAGTATTTGGCGAACAGGACAAACAAGGGCAGGGAACTATACAATTTGGAGTCACAGAATTAAAGAAATGGGCAAAAGAAATTGGTTTAGATGAAAAGAAATTCAATGAATGTCTGGATTCGGGAAAATATAAAGATGAGGTTCAAAAAGATCTTAGTGATGGTTCAGCATTAGGTGTTAGCGGAACACCTGCATTTTTCATAAATGGCCAAGAGTTAGTTGGTGCCCAGCCATACGAGTCATTTAAATCAGTTATTGACAGTGAATTACAAAAATAATAATGAATAAAAAAACCTTACTTAAATTAATTATTTTACTTTCTTTTTTAGGGATTTTGGTTTCTAGCTATTTAGTTTACCTGCATTATAAGCCGTATAATCCGTCTAATCCCACATTTTGCGATTTTAATAACTTGTTCAGTTGTTCAACAGTAAATCAAAGCTCTTACTCAACATTATTTAATATACCTATATCATTATTTGGGGTTTTGTCGTTTTTAGTTGTAATAATCTTAAGTCTTATTTCATTTAAAAATAATATAAAGTTTAGAAAGTTACTTTTATTAATTTTAATTTTTAATCTATTATTTTCCTTATACTTACTATCGATGCTTATATTTGTAATAAAAGCAATTTGTATCTTTTGTTTAACTTTAGATGCAATAATTTTATTAAGCTTGATATTTTATTTAATTTATCTAAAAATGGATACGCAGACTAATGATAATGAACACGAAAAGGCAATAGAGGATGCCATTAAAAAACAAAAAAGAAAAAGGATTAGGAATTGGTCTATCTTCGGAATTATCATACTAATAATTATAGCTTTAATTGTTGCCAAGGTTGCTAAGGATGTAGATTATATAGACCCAGGTACGCCAAAGCCTATACTAGGAAATCCTGACGCTAAAATTACTCTAATAGAATATGGTGATTTACAATGCCCAGCATGCGGATTTGCTCATCCAGAGGTAAAACAGATTATTCAAGATTATAATGATAAGATTAAATATGAGTTTCATCATTTTCCTTTGGTTAATATTCATAAATACGCGCATAAAGCTTCACAAGCTGCGGAATGCGCTAATGATCAGGGTAAATTCTATGAGTATATTGATATAGCTTATGCAAATCAGAAGCTCCTTACTTCAAATTATCTAAAGAAATATGCTTTACAACTAAACTTGGATTCTGTTAAATTTGATAATTGCTTAGATTCAGGTGCAAAAGAGGATGAAGTTAATAAGGATTTGAGTGAAGCTATAAAATTAAAGTTAAGAGGCACTCCAACTTTCTTTGTTAATGGCAAAGAAGTAAATCAGGAATTAGGATTAAGTCTTTATGAGAGTCTGCAAACAGCTATAGAAGTAGAACTTAAATAAGTTTATAAATACTATTTATACTTTTATTGCTTATGAATAATAAAGTTTTGGGGGTAATATTAATAATTGTTGCTATAATTTTAGCAATATTCTTCTGGTCATTTAGACAGGATTATATCGAAGCTCAAAAATCTAGATTAATAAATCCAGACACAACAGTAGAATGTTTACATACTGGAGAAGGTTGCCCGTTTGAGCAAATTGATAAATTGACATTGCCAACAATATTGACTTACTTAGTTCTTGCAGTGTTATTCATAACGGGGGTTTACTTAACTTTTATAGATAAGTCAAAAAAATACATTGAGGATAATCAAAAGAGGATTACCGAAGCTTTAAGCAATGTTGCTAAAAAAGAAAGCAAAGATGAGAAATTCAAGTTAATATTAAGTGCATTAAATGAAGATGAGCAGAAAGTGATGAAAGCTGTAAAAGAGCAGGATGGCGTAAGCCAAGCGACATTAAGAATAAGAACCGACATGTCAAAGACAAAACTTTCTTTTATTTTAAGCGATTTAGAAAAGAAAAATCTTGTTAAAAAGATAAGTAAGGGAAAAACTAATTTAATATACTTAAAAAGGGCAATTTAGCCTTATTTTTAAAATCTAAACGATTCTAAACAATATTTATATGATTCCAGCCTGATATTTATTTAGATAGCAGATAGTTTTATAGGTTAAATATATACTTTAGCTTATTCTCCAATTTATTATGAAAAATTTGATAGCTAATATTGGTTTAATTGTATTATCTATTTTTGTATTTAGTGCTGTAGTTTATGGTAATATGGGAGAAGATTTTGAGGCATGTGGTGATCAAGGTCATTATACTTCAGACACTACAGACACTTCATACTATGGTTCAATGATGGGTTCTGCATTTAGTGGAATGTATGGATTTGGTTTGTTCGGATTTTTATTTTGGTTAATTATCCTAGGCTTGATAATATGGATAGTTTACACATTAGCTCAAAGGCCTAGATATTCAAGGGACTCTTTGCAGATATTGAAGGAAAGATATGCCAAAGGGGAAATTTCAAAGAAAGAGTTTGATAAATTAAAGAAAGATTTGGGGGAATGATTGTATGCAAGATAAAAGTATTGAGAAGTTTATTCCTTATTTGATTGGTTTAGTAGCTATAATAATCCTAAAATATATGGTCAGGAATTAGGTGTTAGCTATGATGACATAAGCATTAGGGATCAAAGGAAAGCTAATGCAGCGATTGTAAAACTAGGACAGCTTGATGTTAACATAGACTTAACAAATCAGGAATTGCAGCGTTATATTAACATCGCAGGCAAGATTTCTTGCGAGTATTGCTGTGGAGCTCAATCAATAATATTCAATAATGG
>CAYWWS010000070.1:0-2959 GCA_964462105.1 Candidatus Woesearchaeota archaeon | reverse complement strand
CCCACCTATCCATAATCCTATTAAAATTAAAGTCAGTTAACCACATTTTCCAACCCCCTCTAGCATACCAAGCCCTCTCTATTTTTTCCTGACTTTTAGATAAACTGACGGGAGTCCTTTGGTCATAACCTTTTTCTAATCCATATCTTATCCATTCTTCCTTGTTTTTCCAACTAGCTCCAATCCTATTAAAATTAAATCTTTTAGTCCAACGTTTACCCATGCCCCTGTTATACCAATACACCTCTTCTTTTGCGTTACTTTTTCGTAAACTAGACGATCTCCTTTTATCATACCCATGTTCTAATCCAAATTCTTCCCATTGTTCAAAAGTTTGATAAGGTGACCTTTTCATTTCTTTCCCATCTTGATATCCCCTTTCCATATCAAATTATAACTTCTACTTGTTTTTGATTCATGAGCTTTTTGTAAAACATAAATATCAATCCAAGATTTTCCAGCCTGTATTTTACGATCTATAACAGAAAATCCATAGCATTCTAAAACTTGATCAAACCTTATAATATCCTTATAGTTAATATATCCTCCAGGTAAGGTTATTATTGCATAACCACTTTTCTTTAATATTCTGGACATTTCTTGTAGTGTTTGAGCCCTTTCCTTATCTGGTTCTGTCATCTGAAATGCTAATGAACATACAATTAAGTCAGCTATATTATCTCTTAAAGGCAGAGATGACATTTGGCTTATTCCTAATCTATTATTAGGGTATAATTTTCTACCAACTTTAATCATATTTGGATCTATATCAAAACCAATTGTTGGTTCATCCAAAAAGTAACCAAGCATTCCCGGCCCACACCCAATATCGATTTTGGTCTCAAGCTTTCTAGATCTTTCAAGTTCTTTAATTATTGGGACATAAACTTCAGCTGCATTTCTAGTCATACTAAATTCAGGATACAACTCTGCAATATACTTAGATATTTCTGGATTTCTTCTTATCCTTTTTGATGCACTTTCACTCCCTATGCTTCTCCATGTTAGAAAGTGTTTAAATACAGCCCTACTTGGAGATGTTATAGCTCTAACAATTCTTGGGATTCTTTCTGTTCTATCAAATTCTTTGAGTTCTTCAAGAGAGAGTTGCATTCCTCTTAACAAATAATCTGCGTTTCTTTCCTTGCTATCAACCATTACTAAGAGAGCTTCTTCTAAAGATTTTTGAGCACCTGGAACAGTTGTAAACAATGTATAAGCGTCTACTTTTTCTTTTTTGACTTCTCCAGGTCTAGCACTCCTTTTCCATCTTTGATACCTCTCAGCAGGTGTTAGTGGTATTGTAACATCTACTACTGCTGTAGCTGCCGTTAAATCAACACCTTCGTGCATAGTACTAGTTGAAAATAAAACTCTGGTTCTTGGATCTCTTTGGAATTGTTGCCTTATTCTTTCTCTTACGCCATGCTCTGTAGCAATATCCCCAGTAATACCAACTGCGCCAAATCTTTTATATTTTTCAACAAGATATTTAATAACCCCTGTTTTTAAATCAGTAAATGCAAGAACTTTACCATTTGGCTTGCTCATTTCTCTTTTAATAATTTCATCAAGTTCTCTATATTTGTCTGATGTATCTTTTTCATTAGTCTCTCTTGGTAAAGCGCGGTTTACTAAACAGGGATCTAGAGAAACTTTAGTAAGCTCCATCATCTTTTTACCCATATTCATATCTTGTTCTGAAATTGCTTGATATGTTTCAAGATGCCTTCCTTCTAATGGAATTTCTATTCTATGGACTCCTAATTCAGGCACTTGAACTTTAATATAGTCTTTAGCAAGCCTTCTTAGCATCTTTTTATGTAAAAGTTCTTTGACAGCCTGCGGTCTTTCTACATAAAGCTGAATAAAACTTTGTCTTGCTCTCATAAAATTATCCGTATCAGAAGAGCCTCCTTCAGGGTCAAATGGATGTTTTTCAGGATCAAGAATCGACATTAATACATACAAGTCAGATATTGTATTGGGAATTGGTGTACCAGATAATAAAGAAGCATAATCTGCTTGGTCTATTATAGTTTTAAGGGCTCTTGTTCTTAATGCATCTGGATTTTTAGCATTGTGGACTTCATCTGATATTATATGGTGAAAACCTATATTAGTAAGTTTACTGACTAATTCAGGATCTAACATTGACATTAAATGATATGATATAATTGTCCAGGTGGAATTTTTTACATCTCTAATTCCGCTTACTAGGTCTCTTGCGTAGACTACATTTATTTCTCCATTCGGATATGCCCATTGTTGTAGTTCTCTAACCCAATGCTCACGTACAGAAGTTGGAGTTACTATCAAGGTACGCATTGATTTTCTTTTGCTTCTTCTCTGTTTTTCTCTAAACTTACTATTAGCAAAAATAGCCTGAGCTGTTTTGAACATACCCATTTCATCAGCTAATAAAAATCTTTCTTCTGAAAATAGCTTATATGCTCCTATGAATTCAAATGGGTGGATTTTCATTTATAGTCAACTTCTAAAGTTGCGTTTATAAAGTTTTCTCTACGAAACTACTTTATAGTTACTATTATTCTTTGACCCAGTAATACATGAGAATCATTTTTATTTACTATAATAGCTAATCCATTAGTTAATAAAAACATTTAATAATGGACAAAAAGCCCTAATCTTATGGTTGATTTCAGCGTATTTACCAGCGATTTAATTGTTAACTATTCTTATCTTGGTTTATTTGTAGTATCTTTAATTACCTCTTTGATAATGTTTATGCCAATCCCGATTTTTCCATTCCTTGTTTTAGGAACTTTATTCCTAAATCCATGGCTATCAGCATTAATCATTGCGACTGGATCTTCTATTGGCGAGGTAGTCGGTTATTTTACAGGTATGGGGACTAGTCATATATTTAAACTGAAAGGCAAAATAAAGCATAACAAGATTATTCTAAGAATTAAGAATTTATTAGAGAAAAAACATT
>CAYWWS010000069.1:0-2961 GCA_964462105.1 Candidatus Woesearchaeota archaeon | reverse complement strand
GCTTTTTGGTTAGATGCATTGCAGATACTTATTTTTATAACTGTTTTAAGAGAAAACAAAAAAATGTCCATTATTATCCTGTGATTGAAGGCTCTACAAATTCATTAAGATTAGCAGAACAAATTGTTAATATTTTAAAAGATTTTAAGATTAAAGCTAATATTTATCAACGGAGAGTACGAATAAATGATTCTCTTCATATCATTTATAATTTGGATATCTATGGTAAGAAGAATTTAGCTTTGTGGATGAAAAATATAGGGTTTAATAATATAAAACATAGTGATAAAATCTCTATATGGAGAAGAAAAGGTTATTATAAAGTAAAAAAGCGATAAGTTTAAAAAAAGCTCAAAGAGCTGAATAATATGCCCTGTGAGCTATACATAGCTGCCCTAAATAATTACTTTTGTAATTATTGGCAAAGGTAGTGTAGCTTGGTCCATCACGCAGCCCTGTCACGGCTGCAACGCGAGTTCAAATCTCGCCCAGGGCGTTACTTAATATTATTTAATTCGTGTGTGTTATGAACTTTAATCAAAGCTAAAGACAGGATATTGGCATTGATGATTAGGCTCATTTTTATCCAACTATTTTTTCACAGTTTATTACTATTTTATTAACTTTAAAGTAAGAACAAACGAAAGATTTATAAGGATAAAGCTTATTCTATTCATAAAGAAATTAAAATGGCATTCAAAAAAACAATTTGTTCATTGGTTTTAGCAACCATGATTGGTTTATCTGGTTGTGGACAAAAATTACAATATACTTATGGAACAGTTACAAAAGAGCGTGGAACAGTAGCACACATTGTAGAGTCTAGTGGAGCTCTTTTTGGAAATGAATCAGTAAAATTTAATGATCCGACATATGTTCTCCAAATCCAAACAGACAGAGGTTTATATACTGCAACAATAAGAGAATGGACGCGTCCTCTTGAATCGCTTGCTTTAGCAATTGAGGAAGGAACAAGAGTAAAAATTCTAACTCAATATCTAGAACAAAGAGATAGATTTGGAGAAGATAAAATAGGTTGGTTGTATTCTGACGAAATAATTGTTGATAATCAAAAATAAATCTTTCATTTTATTTTTTCGGTAATTTCATTAAATTTTATCAGAAGATTGCGACAGAAAATAAAGTTAATATTCTATTTGCTACTTAAAAGTAATTAACTTAGAAACTTTTATAAATAGTAATAATATCGTAATATTATGAAAATCAGCTTAAAATACGCATTAATCTTAATTTTTCTAGTTTTTATTAGTCAAGTTAATGCTTCTACAATATTTACCGAGGATTTTAATGATTCTTTGAACATTGCTAATAGCACAGCCAGAATAACAAATGGCAAGGCATTAATCTGGCAAAAAAGCCCTGTCGGCAGCTTCATTAATTTAGAAACTACAAATGTTACAATACCCTATAATGCTGAGTACGATAAAAATAAGGATAATCTAATTGACATAAAAGATAAGAATATCTTGACAAATCTGAAAACACAAATAACTGCAAGGCTAAACTCTTCCAAAAATGACATTAGCTACAAGCTCTTGTACAATAGCCAGTATAGTTCCTTATGCCCATTTATGATTATGCCTTCATATAAATTCTGCGATTTTAATTCTAATGGGATTATAGACGAAGAGGATGCAAGTTTGCTAATCCAATATTACAGCAATGAGCCTCTTTTTGACGAATTATCCAATTTCATAAGCAATTCTATGAACAGGCAATTAATACATATTGAAAATTCAATGTACATGTCAAATTACGATTTAAATAATGATAATTTGATTAATAACCAAGATTTAGTTATTATAAATGAAAGATTGACAAGCTTTGATGCGTTTTTTGATTCAATAAATAATAACTTGTATAATTCATATTTGATTGGGGGCATCAGAAATATAAATGATAGTAACATACTATTTACAACGCAAAATCCTGATCAGCTCAGATGTTTAGGAGATCTGCAACTACAGGTTTATGATAACTCAAATGGCCAGGTTTTAGTTACAACCAAATCATTTGAGAAAAGCGGGTCTGTCACAAGCTTATTAAAACAGGGAAATTATTTACTTGCATCTGTGATGCATTGTGGTTATGGAACAGGCGAAGTAAAAATCTATGATGCAACTTACCCTAATGACTTAAGCCTTTTGCAGACTATTAATTCTATTAATGGTTATCCCCAATCACTGGAAATTGTTAACAATGCAGGCAATTACACATTAAGAATATTTTCAATAGAAACAAATGCCAATCCTGATTTTATAGTTGACAATACTGCACCATTTGAGGATAAAGCTACAAAAAATGATATTTACAATTATAGTTTAGACTTTAATAATGCCTACGGGGAAACTTCTACAATAGAGTCAAAACCAATACAATTGGAAAATCCTGTTGTTAAAATAGCCTTAAATGCACTTGAAAATTTAAATAACCAAATAATAAACTATTATATAAGTAGTAATAATGGAGAAACTTGGCAGCCTATTAAAAACCTGGAAGAAATAAAGCTTAGCACCCCAAGCAAGAGCATAAAGTGGAAGGCTGATTTGATCTCAAACAGAGTTTCAACCCCTGAATTAGACAAATTGACTTTAACATTAACTACTCCTGAGAATCATAAAGAGTTGCAGGTTATTGCAGTTGCAAATACGCCAACCACAATTAATATTAGTAGTAAGGCCAGTCTTGAAATAAAATTAAAAAATAATGTAACAGCAAATATAGCTGTATCTGAGTTTAAAGAAAATCCTGAAACAAACTTGAAGGGATTTGCAACGCCTTTAGGAAAGTATATTGTAATAGAATCAGACCAGGCAATTAAAGATAATTTGGATCAAGCTAAAATAGTAGTCGCTTACACTGATAACGAGATTGCTAGCTTAAATCTAGATGAGAATACATTAAAATTTTATTATTATAATCCTAGTACTCAGTTATGGG
>CAYWWS010000068.1:2164-3040 GCA_964462105.1 Candidatus Woesearchaeota archaeon | reverse complement strand
GCAAAAGAAGTTGATTGCACATATTCTCATGCTGTAAAGATACTACAAGAGATGGAGAAAGCAAAGCTTGTAAACTTTGAAAAACATGGAAGAATCAAGACAATAACATTAACTGAATCCGGAAACAAGATTGCTGAACACATTGAACAGATAAAAAATTTATTATAATTTTTTCTTTTTAAAATGCCAGACTATAGCCAAATAATTAACGAGAAACTAGGTTTATTAAAACAGGCTATGCTTGAAAGGCAGACTACATTAAGACAATATTCCTTATGGCTTCAAACTGCTGAAGAAGAAAGGACTGTAGATGGTCCAAATGGGTTGCATGCAGCATATGCAAGACTAGAAGGATTTATGCAAGGGTTAGTTGGTGATGAAGAAATTCCTGGCGTTGACGTAATACCTGGAACTGGATGGCAAAGTCTTGTTTCAGTTGTGCATCAGGTTCAGCAAGAAACAGACATTGATTTCGGTTTATGTAGGCATCTAAGAAACGATGGTAATCCAACAACAGGCTACTCGTGCGGCGTGAAAAAAGGTTTGCTTATTAGTTCTTTTAAGGTGTGTTTACCTCCATTGAGAACTGGATGCGAACATAGACCTAGAGACTATTGGAAATAAAATTAAATTATATTCTATTCTTTTTAAATTTAATAATGTGGGCCCGACGGGATTTGAACCCGCGACCCCCTGCTTAAGAGGCAGGTGCTACTGAACCAGGCTGAGCTACGGGCCCTTAAAGCTAGTAGCAACTTATATAATTTAAATATCTTTCTTTATGATAAAAGATTATAGATAAAATTAAAAAGTACAAAATTATTACTATAAAAATGGGTTTAGAAGATGATTTTGAATTAGACAGTTTCGTGGATA
>CAYWWS010000068.1:1453-2154 GCA_964462105.1 Candidatus Woesearchaeota archaeon | reverse complement strand
TAATAAAACAGTAGTTCCTAGTCAACGCTTAGCCGAATTTAAAGATTGGATCCCAATAATAGGAAGAATTTTTTGGCTTGCAAGAAGAGAGTATTTTGACAATAGAGATGATGCTGGGCTTTATGGAAATTTAAATAATATTTATCATGTAGCATTTGTTGCTTATTCAACATATAAACTATTTTTAGAATAATCTCATTAGTAAAGTATTTATATGTATTTTCTTTCACAAAAATATGAATGTATTAGATATAAGCTTACAAGATATAACTTTTACTCAGTTTTTTAGAACAAATAATACTTTCTTAATAACTATAAATTTTAAAGTCAATAACGAATTAAAATCTTATGAAAACAGGGTTAGTTTAACAGAGCCAGAAATATTGGCTGAAAGATTAATCAAAGAAATAAAATCTAAATTTGAAGTAAAAGCTCAAGGTCGGGATTTTCTGGACAGTTTAGTTATTGTAAGAATAAATGATATCGAAGAGGCTACTGAAAGACTGGCTGGTTATTTAAGAAGAGTTGCTGACAAAGTCAAAACGTTTAAACATGATAAACAAGCAGAAGGGTATATTAACAGGGTAGCAGCTTTTGATAAAATCTGCATGAGATTTTAAAATTTAATTTCTGCTTAAAAGTTTTAATCAACAGAATTATATATTGCTTATCCAATATATTGCTTATCCAATATTAAATAG
>CAYWWS010000068.1:0-1443 GCA_964462105.1 Candidatus Woesearchaeota archaeon | reverse complement strand
AATGATTACAATGAAAAATCCTAAATATATCGACGTGAAAGGCCTTTTGACATTAAGAATAACATCCTTGCTTAAAAAAGAGCATTTATGCGGAGATGACTTAGCAAATTTATTAAAGAAAGATAAAAAATTAAATCCTGGAACTATCTATCCTGCTTTAAAGTATTTAAAAGAGAATAAATTGGTTAAAATTAAACAGCAAGGACGAAAGAAGTATTATTCTCTAACTAAAAAAGGCTCTAATGAGAATAAAATCGCTAGAAGATTAATTAAAAAAATGTTTAAAGAAATAATAAAGTAGGAGAATTATCTTCTCCTCTTTTTCTTACCGCCACGAGCCATCTTTGCTTCACAGACGTCTGAGGTCTAATAGAATTACCTATTTAGATTTCCTTTACCGTCTATATAATACAAAAAACCTGGCTTACGGCGTATGGCATTCTTCACAAGAACTTTTCCCAATATTGTCACCTCCCATTAAATAATACCGACGATGAATAATAACCTTAAGTAGTATTTAAACTTATTGCTTTCTCCGTCGAATTATCAATATTATTATGAAAATCTAAAATTTTGTTATATACTTTTCTTAAATCTTTTAGTTCATATTCCCAAATTATTAAAGTATTATAACCATAATCCTTGAAATATTCTATTCTACCATTTTCAGTTTCTTCATAACATCTAGCTTTTTTACCATGCCAATAATCACCAAAGACTTCTATAATCTTCTTATCCTTTTCACTAATAAAATCGGGATTTTTTGTACCCAATATCTTCTTGCCGTCGCCGACATAAGAATAATCTAAATTTAGATCCTTAATCAATTTAATTAAAATCAGCTCTTTTTTACTTGGTTTTTTGCTTAACGAGCTAATTCGCTTTTTAATATAAACCGGATTTTGATTTACTCTTTTATTAATTTCTGGATTCTTCATAGGATTATTATTCCTCATTCTCTTTGAATATTCTAGAAATATTCCATTTTTTATTTTAGTAGCTGTTGTTTTAAGTGCAATATCCTTATAGTTTCTATTAGCTGCCGCTTTCTTTCTTGTCTCTAAATTCCACATAGGATTATTAGTTTTATTTCTTAATATTAATGCCTTAACACTTTTTTCAGAATAACCTCTTCTTCTAGAGGCTTCAGATAATTTTCTTCTCCACTCTTCAGAAAAAGCTGGCCTTTTCTTACCTTTATCCCAAGGAATCAGTTCTCCAGAAGCATATCTTCTCTTTTTAGTTTCACTAATTTTTCTTTTAGTTTCCTCAGAAAAACCTTTCTCTTTATACCTCTTTCTTTGAGCAATGCTTAGTTTTAACTTATGTTCTTCTGATAGTTTTATTCCAAATCTACTCATATAATCATCGATAAAACTAAGAATTATTCATTTATAAGCTTTAGGTCAGGACTTGTCCCTGTGTCTAGTGAAATTATAAATT
>CAYWWS010000067.1:0-3125 GCA_964462105.1 Candidatus Woesearchaeota archaeon | reverse complement strand
TTTTACTAATTCATTTAAATTAAATTGATCTAGTTCTATTGTATGAGTATTAACACCAATATTAACATAAAATTTTCCATCTTTAAATTCTGTCGGTGTTAAATCTATAGAGACTTCACTCTCACTAGATTTTGTCTCAAATGAATTAATCTGCCTAGTTGAATTATCATTGATTATAAAAGGTTTAAGTGTAAAAGCTATTACCAAAGCTATAATTATAATAAAACCGATAACAAACCATGTATTTTTATCCATTTTTATGCCTCTTTTGAATCTTATCTTTAATAAACCATGTTAACGCTGTAAGTGCCAATAAGCCTCCAATAATCCAAAGGTATATAGAAAATCTTTGGAAAGGTTGAAAAGGAATACCAGCAATTATAACACCCAAGTTAAATAACATTAATTTACTTGATATGCATTTTTTCTTAAAGTAAAAATATGATGTAATTAACAACAATATAAATGCTATTGTCCATAATGGTATTGTCCACTTTGTTAAAAATAATAAAGGCATTCCAGTTACAGTTACTCCTAAAGCAGCTAAAACAGCTATTAAACCCAAGCATATATTATGACAAACCTGCCAAGAGCCGAATACGCTAGCTATACCGGATACGCTTCCTGTAGCTCCCATGGCTTTTTCTTTTATAGTATTAATCATTTCAATGGCAACAGTCTTTATGCGAATGACTATTCATATTTTTTTCATATTTATTCAGACAATCGTTTGAACAAAACCATTTTCCATGTTTGTTAATGCCTTTGCCTTTTTCTTCTTTCATCCCGCATATAGGATCTTTTTTCTTGAATAAGTTCAACATTTTAACCTCCAAAATAAGTTATATACGCATTCCTTCCGCCAACAAGATTGTATACATTTTTATAACCTAAACTAATTAAGGCGTTAGAAGCTTGCTCGCTCATCGTGCCGGATCTGCAGTAAACTGCAATCTTAGTACTTTTATCTTTAGGGAGTTTATCTATATTATCTTTTATCTTATCATAAGGGATAAAAGCATCAGTGCCTTTTATATGATTTTGCTCTGGTATGTGCACATCCAAGACAAATACATCATCGTTTGCTATAAGTTTATTAAATTCTTGGGGATCTAGATCCTTGTATTCTAGCTTATCGTTGCAGCCAGCCAATAATACTAACGGTATTAAAAGCAAATAACTAATATTTACCATCTTTTACAGCACTCCACTAATTTATTCATAAAACTATTAACTCTTTTATTCTTTCTATATAAGTATACTAAAAACAGTACAAACCATATTAATGCAATAAACAAGATGTTTTTAATAATATCTAATGGTGCGCTTAAAACATAATAAGCTATAACTATAAGCGTAAGTAAAAAAGGTAATTTAAACATCTTCAGTTCATCCTTAACTTTATTGTCTAATAAATAAAAAATACCAATACTTGATTGGCCAATAAGTATAGCCAATATAATTTTGTCTTTAAATATATCCAAAAAATATAAAATTAAGAATATTATCCATGTTAATGCTACTGATATGCAAATGACGCAGAATTTATTTAGTTTAAAGATTTCTTTGATGATAAGAAATATAATAAAAAACAATACTATACTCAATAATAAGACAAATATTCCATCCATTTACGTCACCAATTGAATTACGATGCCAACTATTATCAAGGCTAATAAAGTAATAATAATGCCCTGAAAAGGTAGGACCTTGCCTTTTCTTAATTTGGTTATAAGCTTGCTAACAAATGGTGTTAGTGATACCATTATACCACCAATGATGCTGCCAACCAAAAACAAGTTTATTAAGTAAGTCCTGTTTAACAAAGATCCGTAATCACCAGCCATGGAGATGTATAAAGGATAAAATTCTTTTAATGTAGAAAGTAGAGGTATTACTGTTGTGATAAAAGACAAGGCTATAATAATAAATCTCTGATACGGAATATATCGCTTTTTAATTAGTCTAGACACCCACCAACCAATAGAAACTGCGAATGCACCTATAAATAAGCCTATGATAATATTGCTAACGCCGAAATAAGCGGCGCCGCCAGCTGCAACTAAGGCACCAGCAGTGCATAACGGGCAATGCGCACTTACATAATTTACACTAGTAAATAAAAATAAAATAAAAGGGATAATCTTCTTTATTAACATTTTTCATTATATCCTCATAAATTCATCATAACTGCCGTCTTTGTTTACCTTGTATATGACGAATGGTTCTTTAGAGCCAGGCATTCCTGGAGAACCAGAAGGCATTCCTGGCAAAGCAATACCTAATATATCAGGCTTTTCTTGCAATAATTTATTTACTGCCTCTATAGGAACATGGCCTTCAACAAAATAATTTCCTATAATAGTTGTATGACAGCTTTGCAATTGATAAGGAATATTATACTTATCTTTCAATGAAGTTATGTCCTGTACGTCAACTGAATTTACTTGGGAATTAAACTTATTTTTAAAATAATTTACATATAATGAGCAGCAACCGCATGAAATTCCTTTGTATACCATAACTTTATTTGAGTCATCTAATACAGAGTTGCCAGTTATAGCGTTGTCTTTATTGCTGCAACCAGCTATTAAGACTAAAATACCGAGTAAAAAAACAAATAAAAAAGATTTATACTTCATACTAACAACCGCCTACCATGGCGTTTGATAAAGGTGCACTCTGTTGACTATAGTCATTATTGGTATTTTGTTGTACATTTTGTTGCCCAACTGTACCTATTTTATAATTATCTTTAATTTGTGCTATCTCAAATGCTTGAACGCCGGACACTATTACTAAAGCTACAAGCACAATTATAATTACCAAATTTTTATCCATTTTTTTAACAACCTCCTATCATAGATGCTCCTGTTGAGCTGCTTTCAGCAACTCTTGCAGGGATTATACCATGCATCTCATAATTCATTACCTCATCTTCTGTCCAGCCAGCTGTATTAACTGAATTTGTGACGGTCGCAGTTACAGCACCAGTTGCTGATGCCTTACTTTTTACCCCATTAAGTTGGAAAAATTGCACAATTGATACTACAAGCAAGATTCCAACAAGAATTGTCACAATTGTGAGTTTCTTATCCATTTTAACAACCTCCTACCATTGCCCC
>CAYWWS010000066.1:0-3400 GCA_964462105.1 Candidatus Woesearchaeota archaeon | reverse complement strand
TTTTCTTGTGTTTGACGGCAAGACTTCTGCATAAACACCAAAATCTCTAATTCTTCTTGAAATTAAATGACAATATTGACCTCCAAAATCTAATATAATAATTGTATCCATAAATATTTAGATTATCCATTATTCTTAAAGTTTATTAAAAATTCGTTCCAAAAAAATCCTTTCTAATAACTGACTTCTCAAGTTCCGACAATACAGCAATGCCGAGTATCTAACCTCAATAGGGGCATTATTCTTTAACATCAGATATCCCTTCATTAGTAACTTGAAATATTGCTTCATTTTCAGGCATTGCGGGTGCATCAACCAATTTAGCAACTCTTGTACCCTTCTTTCCTCTTCTTAGATATACCCTATAAGTTGAGGCATGATGCAGTATATGCCCACCTATAGCTTCTGTAGGGTCTCCAAAGAAGGTATCAGGCTTTGCCATTACCTGGTTCGTGATATACACCGCCAGATTATAGGTATTGGCCATCTTAAGCAAATTATGAAGATGCTTGTTAAGTTTCTGTTGCCTATCGGCTAACTGCCCTCTTCCAGAAAACTCGCTTCTGAAATGACTCATTAATGAATCTATTATAATTAATTTAATTGGCAAACCATCTTTAATCAAGTCTTCTATTTTCTCAGAAAGTAGCATTTGATGATCACTATTAAAAGCTCTAGCACCTTTAAAATTTTTCAATGCATTTTCAGGCTCTAAACCTTTTGCAACAGCAATATTTTTTATGAATTCTGGCCTTAATGTACCTTCAGAGTCAATCCAGACAGCCATCCCTTCTGCTCCGCCTTTATCTTTCGATAATTGAACACTAACAGCTAATTGATGTGCGATGCTTGTTTTACCGCTACCATATGCACCATATACCTCTGTTACCGCACCTGTTTCGATTCCACCACCAAACATACCATCTAAAGCCTTGCTTCCAGTTGTAATTTTAGTTACTTGTTCTCTTTTTTTAAGTAAGTCCTCTCCTGATTCAAAGCCCATGTCTAATTTTGATCTGGCAACACCAATTATTCTTTTAGCAGTGGCTTCTGTAACACCTGCAACATCTATCATCTCACCTGGACTGCTAACTGCAATTGACATTAAATCATTGTAACCTGCTAATTCTAATTTCTCAGCAGTTGCAGCACCAACACCAGGTAAATCTTTTATAGTAAACTCTTTTTTATCCTTAGTTTTCTCTATTAATTTTTCTGCCATTAATCATCATCCTCGTCATTCTTTTCTGATAAAAATAATTCCTCTTGTAATTTATTTAGAACAACCTGCAGTTTCATTAAATCATTCTTTCTTAGATTAATAACTTCATTTCTCCAGATATCCTCTCCTCCTTTTCTGAAGCTTCTGCTAATGCTTATTGTCTTAAAATCAATTACACCATTATCTGTTTCTTTAGAATTCAACCAAACAGCCCCTTCAATATTAGCTGCCCTAAATTTTTTTATAGGTCTATTGACCATTTTACACCTCCAAGTCCTTTCGTCTCTTTTTTCAATGTCTTTAATAAGACAAAAGTATAATAATAATTTAATTTATAAAGCTTATGAGCAAACTTGTCCGTGTGTCTAGTAAATCTTATATATAAGTTACAATATGCATATTATTAATGAAATTACCAAGAAGAAATTTTATAATATCTGGTATGGTTCTTGGAATTAATATTTTTTCTGATGCTTATAGTCAAGATTGGTTAGAAAGATTAAAAAGAAAGGCTGAGGAAGCTAAAGAAATAGTTAAAGAAAAAGCTACAGAAGCTGGTGAAAGGGCAAGAGAGTGGAGTGATAGAACAAGAGAAGATTTAGAGGAGAAAACCAGAGAAGGTTCAGAAACCGCTAGAAATGTTATACATAAAAAAAGTCTTGAAATGGCATCAAGAGGGCAAGATTATTACAGAGAACATCAAGACGACGTAAAGCGTTTTGTTGAATACGAAGTCAATGAACTAATAAATGATCCTAGTAGAGTAACTAGGTATGGTGGAATGTTGAGGGATTGGAGTACAAAAAAATCTATAGAAGCAATATCAAATATAAGTGTGCAAGACAAATCTGGAAGAATGACAACGTTAGGGTCGTTGGCAAGTAATTATCAAATAGGTGGAAATAATCCTATAGAAATTGGCGTTTATGCAACCTTCGCAACATTTACAACAGACCCGCGCTTTATTACAAGAAATTTAAAGATAATAAGAACTGAACAAGGATATTTGAGTATGGACCAAGCCATAGGAACAGGATACAAAAGAGAGGCAGTAGAAGCATTAAAAAGAAGTTATATAAATTCGCAGAGGGCATTTGAAAGCGGTGATGATGCAACGTTTTCATCAGAAGCTTCTTCGTTTGTTGAAAATTTAGATGCAATTAATTCTAGGCAGGAAACAGGAGAAGAAAAAACTGAAAGAGTAATAAATGGCGTCGTAAAGCAAACTGAAGGTTTAATAAAGGGCCTTAAAGATTGGTGGAATAATCAATAAATTTAATATTAGAAAAAAAACTTTTAAAACTATTAATATTAACAGACAAAAAAAGAATAAATTCTCAATCAAGCCCCCTACTTTTATAAATCCTTTAATATCAATAATATTAAACGGATAGAGTAAATTCAATCCTTCCTTGCTTAAGGTATCGAGAAGTATATGGCTTAATAATCCAATAAAAGTCGGAATAAAATATAAAGGCCATAATAAGAATGATAATAAACCAACTGCAGCTAAAAAGAAGATGCTGTGGAGTAATTTTCTATGGCCAAATAAAAAATTGATTATGCTTGAAATAGGTTTTATTTTTCTACCAATAATGCTGTTTGGATGATCTATATCAGGTAGTAAACTTGCTAAACCAATTATTATAAAAAATAATACCTTGTTTCCAGAGAATTTAAAATAATCAAGATAAAAAATCCCGAGTAAAATTCCAAACAATAAATGTGTTTTACCTATCAAGTTGTCCTGCTAATTCATTTACTAATTCCAGAGGATCGACCTCTTCAAATTTAGAAGCTAATAATTCATACCTGTCAAACATCATATTCTTTACAACTCTGCCAATTACTAAAATTTCTTTACCGATTAAGGATTCTTTGATAGCATTAAATAATGCAGGATTTGACTTTAATTCATTTATATCCTTTAAGCTTAATAAACTCGAAGCTAAATCCCTAAAGGCCGTTACCCTTATATTACTCGTACCATCATCCAAATAGAAATTTATAAAGAGAGTTACTTTTGGGACTATATCTCCATGTTCTATGCATATAAATTTATTACTTTCAAAGCTGACCTTTTTATTGCAACTTGGGCATATGTCATAAAACCTTGGTTCAAAAATCTGAACTAATGTGCCTTGTATCCCTATATTATACTCCTCTTTGTTTAAGTCA
>CAYWWS010000065.1:1211-3436 GCA_964462105.1 Candidatus Woesearchaeota archaeon | reverse complement strand
GATGGTTGTATGTATTTAAGTAGTCGATGGCGATAAGGGATAAGAGAAAAAGGTCGCGGTCGTCGGATGCGAAGCAGCAAGTCGGCGGGAACGGCTGGTTATCTTTCATTCTCGGCATGGTAGCCATGTCGGATAACATCTTTGGCCTTCCTATCAACTAGGAAAACAGCCGAATGCTCTACCGCTACTCACGATGATAAAATCAACGTTTTGAGCTAGGCCGGGGACTATATGGAAATAACTTTGTTAATTTATAAAATTATCTCTTTAAACAGTTGATCCGAAAGACCAAAAGTGGAAAACGAATCATCTAAGCCATTAGTATAAGGCATAATTTTTTCAAAGAAATGTCTTGGCATCATATCCAAGCACGTTAGATTAGTGCCTGAGATGGGGAAGTAAATAGGCTTCGGTAGATGATGGACGCTGTAATAGTAGTAGCCCTTCAATGCGCTTCATGATATCTGCGCGGGTAATTTTCGTCATGGGCAAGCCCATCTAATAGAAGGGTTATTGCAGGTTGAAAGAAATATACGGAAGTGTGGAAAAGTTTCAATGCGGAAGTTCAGGTCGAGTTATTGACGTGAGTATGCGTGGAGTCTTACCTTGGAAACAGTTTGTAGGATAGGGGGGTGGAATAGACTTTCTCAAGAAGCTTCTCCCCTGTTCGTTCCTCGAAGGCGTACAAGTACTTCTCAATTGTCCTAGGCTGAATATGGTGGATGTTTGGCCGGCCGGCGTCCCTGAGGGCGGTAACGAGCCTGTCCGAGAGTTCGCCTACTGTGAGCGGGCGTGCAACGCCGGTGAAAGCCTTCTCCACTAAGGCAGAGAAGTTCAGGTAAAGGAAAACCCTGTCGCTTGGTTCAAAGTAATATCGAATAGAGTTTGCGGACTTGAATCCGAACTTTTTGGCCAGCTTTTTATATACAGTCCATTTGGAATGGCGTCGAATTAGGTCCTCATAGTGATACCACATCTCCCAGAGATGGAGCGGGTTATCAGCCGGGCTACGTCGAGTCGGAGTTCGAATTCTTTTTCGTGGTGGTGCCCTTGCCATGAGGTTGGATGGTGTAAGGGTTGAAAAACCTGTCGATAGGTATTCACTTATTTCTTATTTATTTAGAAAATATTATAAAAGACTGATTTTATCAAGCCTAATTAAGAATGAAATACACTTTAGGTGAAGTAAGAAGCGAGTATGATGGAATTGTTTATACTTTTTCAAGGATTGAAAGAAATTATTCCTGGCTAGCTAGATTATTAAGCAAGAAAATTAGACCAGTAGATAATCAAACACTCTTAGAATGCGTCGAAAGATTAACTTTGTTAATTGAACAAGAATCTGTTCAGCAAGAGCTTACAAGGGATGATAATAACAAACTAGAAGATAGATTATATAGCCAGATGGATAGATTAAGAACTAATTTAAGGCTGTACATAACAAGATTTAGCAATGGAACGTTGGATACGTCTCAGTTAAGTTGATTAAAAAGATTTTTATGCTTTAATATCATATCAATAATAATGAAATATCTTGGTTTAATATTCATTGTTTTATTTTTAGCAGGATGTAACAATAAAGAAGGTGGTAATATGAAACTAACAAGTCCTGATTTTCAGAATAATGAAATAATTCCAAGCAAGTTTACTTGTAATGGAGAAAATATTAGCCCTGAGCTACAAATAAACGATATTCCTAAAAATGCTAAAAGCCTTGCCTTGATAATGGATGATCCTGATGCTCCGGCTGGAACTTGGATACATTGGGTTGTTTGGAATATTCCAATAACTAATACTATTAAAGAAGATTCTAGTCTTGGAAGAGAAGGAATAACTTCATTTAGAAGAAAAGGTTATGGCGGTCCTTGCCCTCCTTCTGGAACTCACAGATATTTCTTTAAACTGTTTGCATTAGATACAACATTAAACTTGCTGGATTCAACAACAGCCAAGGATTTAGAAAAT
This sequence comes from Candidatus Woesearchaeota archaeon, assembly GCA_964462105.1. Lineage (GTDB taxonomy): Archaea > Nanobdellota > Nanobdellia > SCGC-AAA011-G17 > CAYRAU01 > CAYWWS01. Next base: position 1,471 of record CAYWWS010000065.1, on the reverse strand, counting down.
GGTATGAAAGGTCATATTATTGCTAAGGCCGAATTAATTGGAAAATATAGTAAATTTTAATCATTATAAATATCAAAATTAATAGGACAACTCCTGCCAAAAATCTTTTAAAGGGATAATAACTTTGTTCTATATGCTGTCTCAAAAAACAAAGCCAAATAATAGTAATGAGATTAAAGCTATTTTGAATCCTATTGTAGATAAATGGTTTTTTTCTAGATTCAAAGAATTTTCCCTGCCACAGCTGTTTGTTGTTATTG
>CAYWWS010000065.1:0-1201 GCA_964462105.1 Candidatus Woesearchaeota archaeon | reverse complement strand
TATATTAATATCAGCCCCGACGGGATCAACCAAGACGCTCTCCAGTTTTCTTTCAATTCTAAATGAGCTTGTTAATTTATCAGAACAAAATAGATTAGAAGACAAGGTATATTGTATCTATGTCAGCCCATTAAAGGCATTATCCAATGACATACATGTCAACCTGGTAGAGCCATTAAAACAGATGGAACAGATTGCTGGCAAAAGTTTGGGCATAAGAATCGGTTTGAGAACAGGCGATACAAGTCAGAAAGAAAGGGCTGATATGTTAAAACATCCTGTGCATATTTTAATTACAACACCTGAATCATTAGCTATTTTGATTTCTTCAATTAAATTCAGAGAATCAATGAAAGACATTAAATGGTTAATAGTAGATGAAATCCATGCTCTGGCAGATAATAAGCGAGGAACGCATTTGTCTTTAACATTAGAAAGACTGCAGCACTTTACAAATAATAAATTTGCTAGAATAGGATTAAGTGCTACAATAAGCCCATTGGAAGAGATTGCCAAATACCTAGTTGGCTATGAAAAAGATGAGATTAGAGACTGCAAGATTATTGATGTTCAATTCCTTAAGAAAATGGATTTGAAAGTATTAAGTCCTGTGCCTGATTTAATTAATATTACGCATGATAAATTGCATCAGGCTACCTATGAATTGATTGATAAATTAATCCAGGACCATAAGACAAGTTTGATATTTACAAATACAAGAAGCGCAACTGAGAGGGTTGTTAATTATTTAAAAGATAAGTTTCCAAAGAATTATTCTGAAAATATAGGGGCGCATCATGGAAGTTTAAGTAAAATCCATAGGCAGAACCTAGAAAAAAGATTAAGGGAGGGAAAATTAAAGGTGACAGTCTGCAGTACTTCGTTAGAGCTCGGCATTGACATTGGTTTTATTGACTTAGTTATATTATTGGGCAGTCCTAAATCAGTTGCTCGTGGACTACAGAGAATTGGAAGATCAGGCCATAAATTACATGAAGAGGCTCAAGGAAGAATTATTGTTCTTGACAGAGATGATCTAATTGAAAACGGAGTCTTATTAAAATCTGCAATCGAAAAGAAGATTGATAAGATTCATATCCCTAAAAATGCTTTAGATATTTTAGCACAGCAAATCTATGGAATAGCAATCTCCGACAGGATTAACATTGAGAATTTATTCAGTTTAATCAAACAAAGCTAT
>CAYWWS010000064.1:0-3518 GCA_964462105.1 Candidatus Woesearchaeota archaeon | reverse complement strand
TTGGCGTAGATGATGAGAGATTTAAAACGGAATGGCACCCAAAGCATGTAGGAAATATAAATTACTTAGAAGCTAAAGCTGTACTAGAATTCTTAAGTGGAAAATATTATGAAAACAGAAATGAATTTTTTAGTAGATACGGGTCCCCAATAGGCGTATTAAGAATAGCTGAAGATTTAGAAAAAGAAAAGGGTGTAACTATAAGAAGTTTGTATGGCATATCAACTATGGTATCTGGTAATGGTAAGGTATTAAGGGAATTAATAAATCCTGAAGAGGATGGTTTTGAAATTGGATGGAACCCTAGAGCATTGGCAACAAATTTAAAAGAAACAAGACGAATTTTAAACCATCTCAAAAGGCAATATGAATTAAGCAGGGAAAGATTTGCTTCTATTTATGGATCTAGATTGAGATTTGCTATTTTAGCAAGGGAACTTGGTATGCCTACACCAGTGTTGCTTAATAGATGTAATACAACCCATCGTAAACTACAATCCATCTTAGGAAATCCAAGAATTCTAGAGAATTTATTAGGATTAGAAGAAAATGAGTTAACAGAAGACTTGCCTATTGAAAGAAAAAGAGGATTTGATGAGAATATAGTCATTAAGGGATTAGATTACTTAGTAGAAGGAAGAACATTGCCAGATTTAGACGAGCCTATAACTGATGAAATGAAAGACTACCTTAGTTTCAGAAGACATATAAGAGGGATTAGCAGAGATGCATTATTACGCTTTGTAGAGTTATCTGCTCCACAATATTCAAATAATATTAGAAATTATGTTAATAGAAGCATTGAAGAAGACAGGAGATTGCTTGAAGAGCTAGCTGAAACACCAGATTTAGTCTATAGACATACTGGTAAAAGAGGAAGAAAAAAATGTAGTAAAACCGATTTAATTAGATTAGCTAAAGAAAAGGGTGTAAAAACACTTACAGAATGGGATGAAAGACCAGATTTACCAAGCAGAGGAGTTATAGAAACCAATTTTGGCGGTTGGAAGAATTTCATGGATGTAGTTGGCTCTACTGATATAACTGATTTGCCAGAAGAAACTGAAATCTCTTATGAGGATTATAACTCAGAAGTTACAGATTTCTTATTTAAAGCTGGAAGATTAATGTACAGCTTTGATCTTAGAATAAGAATGGAAGCAAAAGCAAGATTGATTAGTTATGTCAGACCTGTATTAAAAAGCTTTGATAAAAAAGACATTCCTTACAGAGAAAAAGCTTTTGATTTATTAGAAAAAGCAGTAGAAGCTTATGATGTTTATAGGTGTTTCCATAATGGTGAAAACAAAGTAAACTATCTATCATCATATGCAAGAAGTTACATTAATTACGCTTTTGCATCAGTAGCTCAAGACAGAAGAAAAAGGCAAGAAATTTCAATAGAAAGAGATGGTTTAGAAGTGGATGGTATGCATGAAGGCCCAAGATCTATACTAGAAACTTTGGTTTAATAAAATGGGAGATTATGATTTAAGACTTGATAAAGAAGATTTCTACATAGAGGAAATTAGAAGAGGAAAATCAGGTGGAACATTCGTTAGAAGCCCGCAACCAACAGGCATAGGTTATCAAGGTCTTGGTGACTTAACGCCTTTCGCAAGAATGAATGCGATAGAAAGAAATAATAAGGTAAGGAAAAAGATGATTAAGCTCAAAGAATCTCTTGAAAAATGTCTTGATCCTATAGAAAGTGTATTCCTAAGTGTAATTCTTGGAGGTATTCATTGGGAAAAAAGATTATACTGGCGAATGTTACTCGATGTTGATAGTGTTCCTGAATTTGTTAGTGAGAAATTACCAGATGTAAAAGAAAGATTAAGAATATTAAGAGAAAGATTCAGAAATCAGAGTTATAGAATAAAAGAAAAAGCATTGGAATATATATCAAGGCCTTATACTTTAATGTTAGAAAGAGAAGTCATAGATTATTATAAAAAGGTTTTAGCAAACTGTCACGCTTTTCCACCGGAATTCTTTAGTAACGATGGAGGAAGAAATGCTGCTATAGTTACACATTATTTATTGGAAGAGGTATTAAAATTGGACCCTGAAGAAATATTCTCTTCTGGATTAAGCAGAAAATTCTTTGTAGATAATAAATTAGGACATATGTTACAAACAAGATTTAATAACTCTGTTACAGATGCTTTAAAAAACGCTTACCCTGAAAGAGATTACCCTCATTTATATAGCAGTAACGGAGACGGTTCAGAATTAAAGTTAGCAAAGGCTATACTTAGAAGACCCACAGGACTATCGCATTTATTAGATAATGTAAATGAAAGATTCGAAGAACAATGATTTTATCTTTTAATTATTTCAACGTAACCGCACTTGCCGCAATATAACCTGTCTTTATGATTTGCCAAGAAAGTTCCGGGACCGCATTTAATGCAGGTTTTCTCTCTAGTTAATTTGTTTCCCTGTACCAAGTACTTTGTCCAGACTTTACTTGGTCTCTTGTTTTTTACTTTCTTTTTTGCCATCTTCTTTTACTTCTTTCTTTTCTTCCTTACCTTTTTTCTTTTCAAGCCATGCTTTCTTGCCTTCTCTCCTGGATTTCCTTGTAACTATCTTATTCTTGTTTAAGCTAGATTCATCATTATAGACATCAGCAATAACATCAGCTTCTGTATCGCCAAACCTAGGATAGATATTTTTAACAATGACTAAATTTTCTTTTATTTTAATGAAATTAGCAATTTCTTTGGTTAAAAACTCATTATTGGGCGTGACTGATTTAGGATATTCTATATGCAAGGTTAATGTTTTAAAGTTCAATAAAGGAAATTCCTGTTGTTTAATTATTTTCATCGTGTTTTTAATGCAAACTCTCCTTTTACCTTAATATTTAAATTCTTGGCAATCTCTGATTTTTCAGGATCAATAACAACTATCCTTCCCCTGTAAGAATCTGAAAATGATGTGCTGCCACAATTAGGGCATTTATCTCCTTTCACAAACATCTTGCAATTTTCACAGACTTTCTTGGTCATTTTTTCTTCTCTTTTTTGATTTCTTCTTCAATCCAGTGTATGTTTCCCAGCCCAGGTTGGCGCATAGTTAATCCTAACTTAGGATCTTTAATATTTTTAAAGCTTACAGCTATTAATCTGGCCCTGCAATCATCCCCAACTTTCAGGACTTTCTTGCTTTCCTTGCCTGTTAAAACATTATTCTTGCTGTAGCTTACAAAATCATCCATTGTCTGGCTTATATGAACCATACCGTCTACAGCGCCCATATTCATGAAAACGCCGAAGTCAGTAACATCGCTGACCTTGCCAAGAACAACTTCCTGGATTTCCGGCTTGTAAACAAATAACTTGAAAGTTGTATCATAATAAGCTGCTCCATCCCCCGGAACAATAATGCCGTCGCTAATATTTATAACATCAGAAACAGCAATTATAATGCCGATGTCTTTTGATATATAGCCCTCAAATTGCTCATTAAGCTGCTTCAAGACTGCTTCTTTCGTTCCTAATGCAAATAGA
>CAYWWS010000063.1:3069-3549 GCA_964462105.1 Candidatus Woesearchaeota archaeon | reverse complement strand
GTGCTCCGTCATTTATTAGATCACAAGATCCGCTCTCGTTTATATGTTTCAAATTTTCTATTGCTGGATTTATTCCTTTGCCAAGAGTATCAATACTTTTTCTAACTACTTCACTTAACATAAGGGCATAATTAAACTTTCCATCACTGGTTCTAGGTATTGTAAATCTTTCCAATACGGGTGGCAAGATTGTCCATTCTGTAACTTCACCTGAATCAGATGTTGCAAGAAAGTCAAAGGCCGCACCTAAATTTAGGATATCTATCTCTTTCTGCTTAAATAATTTAAAAAGTGAATCTACCCTATCTAACTTGGGTTGATAAACTGCTGGTTGTGGAGTGCATACACTAGATCTAATCCGCTCTGGAGTTAAAAACATAAAATCAAAAATTGCGTTTTCATAGATTTTAATATCTGGAAATCCCCTTAATGAAACTATTCCCGCAACTGTTCCTTTACCTACACTACTCCAGTTTCTTT
>CAYWWS010000063.1:2690-3059 GCA_964462105.1 Candidatus Woesearchaeota archaeon | reverse complement strand
GAAACTTTTTTTAGTCTATTAACTAAAGAATCGCTGTCACCAAAGAATGGAACTTTGTTTAAAATTTCAATAGAGACACAGTTATCTGTCAAAGCAATAACCTCCTTATTTCATGAATTGACTGAATAGAAAAATCCGCCTCTTTTATAACTGATCCTACAGCAATAGTTTTCATACCTAATGATCTTGCAGGCAGAATATCAGAATTTTTTCTATCTCCCACATAAACATGATTTTCTGCTGGAAACGGAATTATACTTAATACCTGTCTGAAAATTGTTCTGTCTTGTTTTGATCCTTGAATATTATCGCTATATATTGCCGGGTTGAATAATCTTGGATCTATACCAATTTTTTCCAATTTTTTTT
>CAYWWS010000063.1:0-2680 GCA_964462105.1 Candidatus Woesearchaeota archaeon | reverse complement strand
AAGCTTGCCACTCTTTTTATAAGATTCGAGTTTTTTCCAATTTTTTTTCACCCAAATCCTTAGGACTATTAGTGACTAAATAAGTCCAGTAAGAACAAGAGACCTTGTTCAAAATATCAACTAATTCCCTATCATGATCTATTAAATCAAGAATATCTGCTGTTGCTAAACAGTCATCCATAACTAGACTTGGATTATCAAATCCTATTTCTTTTAAAACTTTAGTTCCGCTTTGTAATACATTATACCTATCTTCAAAATATCTTCTGGCTTCTTCAACACACCCCAGCGTAGGTTTTCTAGATAATATTCTTCTAGCAATTTCTGTTCTTATTCTATCATTGATTTCTTCAGTGGCTCTATATAAAGTCCCATCTAAGTCAAATCCAACAGCCAAGATTCCTTCTATTTTAGGCATAATTATATTAAAAAATAACATTTATTAAATATTATTTAATTTGAAAGAATATTATGCAGTATAACCTTTATAGTTCTGTAAGTTCTCCACCACTAAGTTTTTGTTGCGCCCTAGCTAATTCATACCCTATCCACATTGCGTGGTCTGGATTATCAATTGCAGATAACTGTCTTAGTTTATCCTTGACCTCTTTTACGTCTTTTCCTCTAATCTCTTCTAATAAAACATTATCTGGATTAAAATGTTGCACCATTATTTCTCCTTGATTTGTATCAACAACAAAAAATCCTCTTGGATCTTTAACATTTAATCTTTTTTTTCTGTTTGTTTTAACAAGTTGTAGTGCCGTTATTGCTTTAGCGTTTTCTGGATCAATTCCGATCCATCTACTTCTTATATTAATTTGTCCAGGTTCAATATCGCTCATTTCAGCAACTCTTTCCTGTATGGCTCTTAAACCATATAGATTAAATAACCAAGCAGATATTGCATTGTGGGTTCTAAAGCTAGCACTCATAACTAACTTGTCTTTAATTTTTACAAAGTATGCATCAGTAAAACAAGGGACAGAAGAGTCTCCTGCTTTGGATAATAAGTCTTTTCCTGTATCCCATAAAGAGACCAAAGAGTGCCTATCATTATTATCCTCTTTTAATCTTTTAGCAATAACTTCAAGGGCATTTATGCCCCAATATTTGCCAATTCTATGACCATAACTATATGCTCGGTCATTTGGTAGATCAATATCTAGTATTTCTTTTCTATAAGCTTTAAGCTCATCAGGATTAAAACCCAGTTTCTTTAGTGTATATTCTGGTTCAAATGAAGGATTAAGAACATTAACATCTAGATTGTATAGTGCTCTTCTTTTTCCTTTTTCTAATAATATATCAGTACCATATCTATCTAATAAATACAGCACTTCCATCCAAGCTTCGGTAGGAGTATCAGCAACCACATTATGATAGATGGTATCAGAAGGAAAATCTTTAAATTGTGGCATTTTTAGCTCAACTTTAACTCTCTGATCTTCATTAGGTGATCTAGTTTTTGGTTGGGTTATATAATTTCTAATGCCTTCTAGATCAGATGTTTTAAACAGCCTTATATCTGGTTTATATACAAAAATTTCTGGTCTTAGTTGTGCGTCAATGAAACAATCTGTGCCACGTATGCGCAACATTTGAACTCCATTAACTTCAACTATGTCGGCTCCAGAGGTAAAGAAATTTATTAATGCTTCTGCACCTCCGAAAGGGTTACTTCCTGTAATTGCTATTCTCTCAATTTGTGGATTATAAGCTAGATTTGCAAGCATTTGTGGTAATCCTAAACCATATAGGTTGGTTAATGTTACTAAAGGTGAGTTTTTTTCAAAAAGAATTGGTGACTTGGAAGCAAGTTTTTCTTTAAATCCTCCACTACCATCTAACTTTGTCCATAATGTTACTATTCCCGCATGTCCATTTGGATTAATTACACTTATCTTATTGTCAAAATAGAGAGGTTTAAATTCCATTTTTACCTAAAATATACTTTAAAAAAGAGAATATTTAAAAATTGTTATATTTTAAAAACACTATTGTAGAGGTACTGTGGTATGAAAGTTAAAATTTATACAAAAAATAATGATGCATATTCTGACATGATAAGAAATTTGTTAAAAACAAATAATATAGAGTTTGAAATGGTTGATGTTTCAAGAAATAAAGAGAGATTTAAAGAAATGCAAGAAATATCCGGGCAGTCAAATACTCCGGTAATACAAATAGATGACAAGGTTTTTTTGGGTTTTGATAGGGAAAAAATAAAAGAAGTTCTTGGTTTAAATAAATGAAATTATTTATCTTTGATTGGAGTGGAGTAATAAGTGATGACAGAAGACCAGTTTACGAAGCTAATATGAAGATATTCAGAGAAAATGGAATAAGGGGGTTATCTTTAGAAGAATTTTTTTTAAAAACAGATTCTAATATAGCAGAATTTCTAGCAAAACAAGGAGTTGTTGGAACACCAGAAGAACTTTCGTTACTGGGCAAAAGAGCTTATGATTTAGTTATTAATTCTGGAATACAACCTGTTTTGTATGGTGATGTAAGAAATACGTTAGATTTTTTATCAAAAAGAAATAATCAAAAAGAAATAAGATGCTAGCTGTTTTAAGCAGTCATGCTGAAGCAAATCTGAAACAAGAGGCAAGAGATTATACAACAGATCATTAGTTTAGATTGATCAGCGGCGGTTCAAGCACCCAAGCCGACG
>CAYWWS010000062.1:0-3605 GCA_964462105.1 Candidatus Woesearchaeota archaeon | reverse complement strand
CAAGCATACTTTTAATCAAAAAAAATGATATAGTTAAAACTATTAAAAATAAAGGGATTATTATTTTCTTTTTTAAATTTTTATTGTATTTTTTATTCATAGTTTAATTAATCTTGAGTATATCACCCGTCAAAATCATTAGGGATAGTTGGTTGAGGTTGTCCTCCTTGATTTCCACCTTGTTTACTAGGTCCACCACTAAATAAACTTCTAATACCATTAATTGTCTGAGGAATCCAGGATGTATAAAGTAAGCCTTTGCCAATCTTAGCAGATGTACTTACTTTTGTAGCAGTTGTTCCTGCAGTCGTTCCTCCAGCCGTTGTTCCGGCAGCTTGGACACCATATCCAAAACCCGTTCCTACAGCAAACCCAATTGTACCTCCAATTAACACGCCTCCCCATACAGGCATAGTATCTTTAAAGCTGCAATCGCCCATGCTGTTACATTCGCTGTCATCACATTGTCCTGCTCCAGCACCGCATACGCTACAAAGAGTAGGATCCTGACCAGATGGAGCACTTGATGTTTTCAAATCAATGAATTCTAATCCTGGTGGATACTTAGGCCAACATTCATTGACATCTTGCGTATCATAAACGCAAGCTCCACGTGACTCGCATACACTGTTTTTACCGTCTCCACCGCCCCAGATAGGCACGAATGAATACCAGCTGGCTTTACAGCTAGTACATTTCTCCCATCTATTATCAGTACATGATGCTGTTTCAAAATTACTTGTTATTAATCCGGACCTTGTTGTATCAACAGCTGATTTGCAAATGCTATCTCTAAATTCCCCGCAAGGCTCTACTTGGACTTTTCCATTAACGCATGAAAATTTATAATGCCTGCTTCCAGGGCTTTCTTTTTCATTCAAGTAAGCTGTTTTTAATAAATTACCATCATTGTCTTCAGTATCTTTGTAAACTGTTGATATTTTTGCAAGCTTATCTGATAAAACACACCAGCTTTCTCCATTTTTCCTTGTGTTTTGCCCTGCTAAAAGCTCTGATGTAACCTTAATTGACTGTTTCTCAACCTCTGATTTAGCTTGGCTGTAAGAAGCTTGAATAAACTCGTCGCCAACGTCGCAGTTTATATCAATGCATGCAAATTCTCCAGTAGCATCCTTACCGCAAACAGTTCCTTTGCTATAATCACAATTTCCAATTGCACTTATAATTTCATTAGGTTTATCATGAATAAATCCATCATATGGAACACCAACTACATTTTCATAATTACCTCTTGAGTCAGTATAATAAACGTCCTCTCCGCTAGGATCGCATTTTTTATCATCTTGTTTTTTATAATCCTGGCATACGCCTGCTAGTTCATCGTTGCTACATAGCACATTAGCCTTAAAATCACCGCTGCAGTCTTTTGCAGTTGTTCTTTGACAGCTATTTCCAGTCACACAGCAGCCTTCCTGGGTAGAATATTTTTGTTTACATTCTGTTTCTGATGTCACAGAGCTATCGAACACATAAGGAACCTTTAATTTATCTGCTGCTAGTTTACATTGAGTTGCTGAAACTTTACTCTGACATTGACCGCCTATAACACAAAATCCAGTAACACATTGCTGAACATTGCACTCAGGCTGATTAAGGCATCTAACATTAGGGTCTTTTTTCTGCAAGTCTTCGCACTTGGCTTTAGAAATTTGTTGATAACAAATTCCAGAGCTATCCACCATACAAACATTGGCGCAGAAATCAACCTGATTGCAGGCAAATGTTGACTTTTGATATCCGGAATCACATTTGCTTTCATCAGTAAAAGTGCAGTAACTATTTCCAGATTTAGCGCAACATGCATTATCAGCATTAACATTATCAACAAGATTAAATAGACTGAAGATAAATATTCCAATAATGAATAATGATTTTATTTTTTTCATCTTTTTACGGCGAATATTATAAACTCTTTCTCGTTGTTAGTGGTTATAGTATAAACAGCCTGATTCAAATTTAAATTATTCCTAAATACTTTAATGCTTGGATTCTGCAATTGATACTTTGTTAAATCAAATGTCCCAGTTTGCAATTCTTTGGTTGTAATGTCTATTAAATATTTATAGATTAGACCAAACTCGCTATTAACCTTTGTATTAAACTTGGAAATAGTACTTTCTGAATTACCTTTTATCAACGTTAATGGAAAATTAAGATTTACTTGTATTCCATTATCTTCCAATTCCAGATTAATGCTTAAATTATTATAATTTTTATTTATTTTTATATCTTTAATAGAATCTAGGTTGCATTCTCTTTTAAATCTGGTTTTAATGTAATCAGCAAGCTCCAATTTAATGTTGGATTCAGGATTTACTTTGTTTGGATTGGCTTCATCTTTATAAACCAAATAATTAATATTGTCTCCATTGTAGCTTAAGCTTGTAGTTAAAGGTGTTAGATAACCGGCATTATCCCTTAAAATACCGACGCCGTCTGAAGCGATTCTTGCAATGCAACTATCTATTAATGCATTAATGGGCTCTAATTGGCTTGCTAGAAATGCTTCTTCTTGCTCAGGCGTTAATTGTTCTTTTATAGAATTGTTATAAATGAAAAATGACAGGGCTATAACAACTAAAATTATAATTCCAATAATAATAAATAAAGTAACCTGGCCTCTTTTATTACGCATAATATTTTTATAAAACATATGTCAATAAATGTCTCTATTACTCGTTGGGCACGATAGGCCCTAAACTAGTAGTTAAACTCAATTTATCCTTAACAATGTAATCAATCTTCAATGGATAATCCTTGTCAAACTGCAACACAACGTTGCTGCTGAGCTTTGAGCCTTTAATAACCTTTTTCAAATATTCAATAGAATACCTTGATTTTATCACACCCGAGCCAGTTTTAATTAAAGTATCATCGCTTTGCAAGGCTTCAACCTTTGCCTGGCTTAAATTGCCTTCTGCCTGAATAATAAATTTATTGGAATCTGCAACTAAAGCTACAGAATCGGAAACAACATCCATATCTTCTACAGCTTCATCAAATAAAGAAGATAAAGTTTCAATCCTTGTCGTAAATTTTAAATCTGGAATTTTCTGCTCTTTATCCTCAAGATTAATTAAGGATAGATGAAAATCCCTGTTATTTTCTCCTCTGAGATTAATGTTTAGCCTATTTTTGGCTTCATCTAATTGCAATGTCAAAGTGTCGCTTGGTTTTGCTCTTCTCAATATTTGCTTAAGATGGTCCAGATTTAATGCCATTTCAACAGGGTCTTTTAATTCATACTCTACAAAAGCCGAGCTTAATAATCTAAAGACAATCATGGCTACATTAGCAGGGTCCATTGCTACTAATTCAAGCTTATCATGATCTAATTTAATTCTAACCTCGCTTACTAATTCTGATATTATTAAGATAGGTTCTCTAAGATATTTTGGTTCAGCTAATGTTAACTTCATATTAACCCTATAGTAAGAAAAACTGCATGGTTTATTAAAATATTGGTTTTTTAGTAGCTAATTCAGCTATAAAGATGATGCTTACCCATACCAAGGCCTTTCATTAACAAAATTATACCTGCTATTATAATTGGATTCCTTCTATCACTTATTATTGAATTTTTT
>CAYWWS010000061.1:0-3627 GCA_964462105.1 Candidatus Woesearchaeota archaeon | reverse complement strand
GTATAATAACCATCAAATTCATCATAATTATAAGTTTTCTTCCAGATTTTATATTTACCTTCGAAATCATTAAAAACATCTATCTCTTTCTGATCTTTGGGTCTTATTTCTTCAAATTCATAGATTGAGGTTATACCCGTTAATACCAATCTTGGTCTAAATATAGAGAGAAATCTACCTAACAAATTTTTTGGCTTTTCCATAACATCAACAAACACTTTAACACTCTCAGCGTAATTTTCTTTATCTGTGTTCATAATTATATAATATAAATCATCAGACTTCTTAACATCCAATAGGGGGTATCTCGCGATATCAAAACTTTTTCTTGTATACCTTAATAATAGATAAGTCAATATTACATACATTGTCGTTGTTACTGCTAAAAAAGCATTATCTGTGATTTCTTTACCTAAGAAAGAACCACCCCTCCACCAATATATAGCGAAAATTACTAAAAAAACACCAAGACTACCTTCTAATAAAGGTCTGCTTAATTTTCTTAGTATCCTACCCATTGCAACAAGCCCAATAAATCCAATAATTACCAATAGTGTTTTAAACCAATCTGGTCCAATTTGATTTAACAGAAGAATAACGCATATAGCAAATATAACAGTCCCAGTAAGTTCTATAAATAGGCCCCTATGAAAATTAAGGCCAAATAACCTAAATGTCGACCCTTTCATAAATTTAGATATTTATAAAAACCTAAAAATCCTTCTGTTTTATGGTAAATATAGTAATACATATCATTTTCATTATCGTTGTCTTTCTTTTGTCTTATTGGATCAAGAAGAAACAAGATAACAAGGTTACTGTATTCAACCTTTTATTAGCCTTAATAATTTTATCTGCGTTTAATGTATTCGTAGCCCAACCTTTAGAGGATGCTTACAAAGAATGGTCTTCTCCAAAACCGGATGTGGAGGTATTTTTGAGCAAAGTAGAAATAGCTTCTGGAAATAGTGTGGATTTGGCTGAAGATCTGATTTTAAGGTATTTTATAGGGTGTAAAGAATTTGAATGGGCATATGTAGAGGTTTTGAAAATTAAAGAGGTTGGTAAATACAGGGGTAAGCTATTTCTAAATTTTGGGGGACCAAACAAAGGTTGTGAGAATTGCCCTTATTACGAGATTAATGCTGTAAACTATGGAAAAGGTAATGCTGATGAATTAGAAATTGAGGGTTGGTTTAATGAAACATCCCCTATAATTGAAGAAATAGTTCCTGGAAGTAAAACCCTTGAGGATGTTGGGGATTTTGGTCTCAATTCGTTTAATTTGATCACTTCAGATTTAAGAGATGATGGGAAATATAGAGGGGTAGCTAGAATCTTTTTAACAAAACCACCTGAAAATGAGCTAATTATAGAAACTTGTAAAGCTAACGGATTAAGTAAGTTCTGTAAGATAACAAAAATAGAAAGTAAGATCTTTCAGATAAACAGGAGTGAGACATCCAATATAAAATTAACAAGCCCAAGAGGCAGAGAATTGCTAATAGAACTCCCTAGTTATAATGAAAATTCTTTAAAGTTTTATGTGTTTGATAATGAGGAGTTTAAATTTAAAGAGAATGAAGGGTATTATCCTTATATTTTAAATGAAACTTTATATAAATGTGGCAATAAGTTCGCATAAGGTAGATTATCCGTACTTCTAGAAAGGAAAGGTTTAAATAATTTTCAAGTATAGTTATAACATGGAAGGAACGATTACAATTCGAGTAGGAGACTTTACAATCATAGAGGATAATGAATTATTCTATCATAAAATGTTCACTCAAGGATATACTGTAAAAAGAGAGGAAGGTAACTGCGTAAGAGTTTATAATGATAGATTTAGTGGGAGAACTATATTACCCCTAGATATGAGGGATGTGCCTCTGAAAAACCTCGTTAACAATCCCGTTTTTCTTAAAAGAATTACAAGCTTAGAAAGGTATATGACGGAATAGATTAGGCTCATGAAAGTGGTTTAATAAGTGCTACAGTTTATGCAGGCGAAGCCCCTCTTGATGAAATCCGGTTGGGTCTAGGTTATAGGGATTTAGAAAAAGGAACAACATAAACGAATACTAAGGTCTATAAAATGCCCTTATAGAATCTTCTAAATCAGCCTTTAATACTTGAAGCTTGTCTTCGCTGACAGTATTTCCTAGATGACATTGTAACATTTCTAATGCACTTACTATATCAAAGTACGCTCTTCTTCTAGTTACAGGTAAGTGCCTTGATACATCCTCTTCTCTAAGCCTAGGCAAAATAAACCCTATTGCTTGGGCAGCATCACGATAAGCCTTATGATCTATCGAAGGGTGTATAACTAAATAATAATGGTCAAGTGAACTTCTTAAAATTCTTTGATATGTTCGCATTTTTCCTCAAAACCTAAGAACCCCTTTTATAATCAATTGGAAACATTCTTTATAAAACTTCCTATAGTAAAAGACCTAACCTAAATCTTGTTATAATATCTTTTATGATTATTGGCTAGCTCGATAGTTATCAGTTAATGACGAACCTGCATAATGCATAGCAAAACTCTCGGTTGTATCTCGTATAAGGGTATAATACTCGTAAGTTATAGCACCAGAAACAATGGATACTGTTGCTACTAATGCAATCATTCTTTCTAACTTATTCATTTTTTAACCCCTTAATTTACTATGCCTTTTAATATTTTAGAATAATTTATAAAATTATCTTTTACGTTTAAAATATTGAACTTCTTGTTCGTGTTTCTTAGCTTTTTTTAATGTATCAAAAGTACCTAGATTTCTTCTTTTTCCTGTTTCAGGATTAATCCTTCGAGAATAAAGTCTGTATTTTCCAGTTGGAAGCTTTCTTATTACCATTTTTAATCATTGCTTAAAAGTTTTAATTACTAGTTGGACTTATGATTCTTAAATATTCTTTCCACATATCAGCGAAAGGTATTAGTTCTTCCTCAAACGAGGTATTAACATAATAAACATTCTCTGCAACTGCAATAAAACCTTGCATCAAACTTGGATCTCTCGGATTTAAAGACAATCTTTGTAATAAATTTCTTGCTCTATCGCGAATAAGCACTCTTGATTCCAAGTAAGCTGTTTTCGGTACATACCATCTATTAAAATCATCGCAAGTCAAATCTAATAATCTCCTATAAATTTCTATAGCTTGATTATAAGCAGGGGTCCCATACCCCAGGCAAGAGTCTAACCTAGACATAAATAGATAGAACTGCTCACCTTCACTAACACGATTTGTTTCAACATGGACTGGTGAACTCATAATAATTACTTAACGTTTTCTTCTTCTTGAGGTCTTAACCGACTTTGATTCCAGTTTCTTGGATTTTTGGTTGTTTACAGCAAGTATTAACAATATAATAATCAAAATTATAAGTAATATTGCAAAGGTTATCAGGCCATTTGCCACTAATATCACCTCAAATTATTGAGGTTTTATTAATATTTAAACTTTTTTATTAACATTTTGTAAGTTATATAAGAGATTTTAACGGGTGGTTTTTTTTCCGGTTTTTCATTATTTTCTTCATAAGAAGAAAGAACTTCTGTAAGAGATAACTGTTTTACTCTTGCTCTTGCTTCTTCTTGCTGTATTAGTTCGGGAAGC
>CAYWWS010000060.1:2725-3633 GCA_964462105.1 Candidatus Woesearchaeota archaeon | reverse complement strand
TACGCTGTCTAGCTGCCATAGTAAATATAAGAAGGTTATTGTCAGCATGGCCAACATTATAATTAGAATAATGCTTGAGTAGAAATTAATCTGCAGCCAGCTTCTTATCTTCTTAGACTCTCTTAAATTTTTTAATTGCAATTCTTCACTATAAGATATTTTATACTCAGTCCCATCCTCTTCTTTGTAGGTTATAGGTTTAGCCATTATCAACTGGATAATGGTAATTACTTATAAAGATTATTATTTAATAATT
The DNA here is from genome assembly GCA_964462105.1 of Candidatus Woesearchaeota archaeon. Classification (GTDB taxonomy): domain Archaea; phylum Nanobdellota; class Nanobdellia; order SCGC-AAA011-G17; family CAYRAU01; genus CAYWWS01. Next base: position 3,377 of record CAYWWS010000060.1, on the reverse strand, counting down.
TATACATTTAGATATAGTGTATATTTAATAAGGGAAATTTTAGAAAGGTTTATATAGGATAATTATTTATGCTATAAAAGGTGATTATCCGATTAATCTTTATCATAATAAAAAAAGGAGGGGAATAAATTTGGATAAAAGAGGCGTAAATAAATTAGTTTTTGGTGCTTTATTCTTAATTATAATTGTTTTAGGATTATATTTTGTTTCTGGAGGAACAGCTATTGGTACTACTACAACAAGTTATAATATAACTGCAGTAACAATGAATCCAAACATCTCCAGTACTGTCAATGGTAAATGGTTAACTGGAGGCATAGCTCAAAAGACAATTAATTTTACGATTGGGAATGATAGTAGTGTCACTGGTTTTACTGGAAATATCACATGGGTCAATATTACAGTTTCTGGAAGTAATTTTACAAATGTTAATCTTAACATAAGTGTAACAGGTGCAGGTAATGGTACAAATGCCACTGGGCTTTATTACAACTTAACAAATGGAGTAGGTGCTGCTCTAGCTGATGACTTTGCAGGTCAGATACCTACAGTAGCATGGGTTAGTAATGCAAGTGTGGGCCTGGGTAATGGATCAAGTGCTACTCAATTAACTAAAACTAGATTCTGGTTTAATATATCCACTTTTGATACA
>CAYWWS010000060.1:0-2715 GCA_964462105.1 Candidatus Woesearchaeota archaeon | reverse complement strand
GGTGGTATTGATGACCAAGGACCTCAATTCAGCCAATTAAATTTTACAGGTGAGCAAGCTAAAACAATAACTCAAGCAAACTTAAACTTCTCACCATCTGCTGAAGGTATAAATGTATTAAGTAACTCAACAGACATTAACATTAGTGTTATGGTAACAGACCAATTCCTAAATATAACTAATGTAACTTTAATATGGAATACAACGTCTACAGCATTGGATCCAGTAGGTCTTGGACCAAGGAATTTAACATTAACCGCTCAATCCAACTATTTAGATGCATCATCGGGTTATACAGCATCTGCAGTTCAATTTAGAGGAACAATAGGAAAAGGGAACTTCAGTGGTAACTTTACAAGTATATTCTTTACGCTAATAGCTTATGACCATTTGTATAATGCAGAATTTGCAAACTCAACAACCGCTGGAATATACACAACAAATATAAGAGCATTTAACATAACAGTAGATGCAACACCTCCAGCTGTAACATTAACAGAGCCAAGTGATACAAGTATAGGTACACAAGATTCAATTACATATACTTGTAGCGCATCTGATGACATAGGCGGCATTGACACTGGAACTTATAAGATTACAATAACTCAACCAGATAATACTCTTGTAGAAAAGACTGGAAGCAGTGCTACATTTAGTACAATAGAAACAGGACAGGCTGGAACCTACCAAGTTCAATGTGTAGTAAAGAATAAGGCTGGATTACAAGGAGCATCATCTACAAAAGAATTTACAGCATCTTATGCAGGTGGTTCAACAGGAACTAGTGGTGGAGGCGGTGGTGGCGGATCAACAACAGGTGCATCATCAGTAGGTGTAGTAACAGTAAAAGAAGCTGATTTAACAGTAGATACTCAAGCTACAATTAATAGCGTTGTTGAACAAGCTATAAGTGATATATCAAAGGTTGCAGTAGTAACGACGTCATCAACTCATACTGTTGGTGAAGCTACTGGTGTAGCAATAGCATTCCAAACATTACAGGATCTAAATAAAAATGCTGTAGCCCAAGCTGTACATACATTATATGTAGAAAAAGTTACAGAAAAGAGTGCAACTATCTTGATAAAATCTGAACCATTAAAAGCAACATTGAATGTTGGACAAGCAAAAGACTTTGATATTAATAGAGATGGTAAGTCCGATGTTAAAGTAACATTAAATAGCGTAAAAGGCAGTGATGCAGACTTTACAGTAACAAGGTTAGCAGGAGCAGATGCTTTAAAAGTAGCTAAAGAAGGCGAGGTAACGCCTCCTGTAACAGGACCAGAGTCTCAACCAGCAACGGGTAAAGCTGGTTCAGTAATAGTATGGATAGTAATACTAGTAATTATACTATTGATAGTATGGGTTTTAATAGCTAAAAAGAGAAAATAAATCTTTTCTTCTTTCTTTTTTATTAATTATTTTGTTTAACACATATCTTTATATTTCTTATTGTTAAATGAATTTCATGAAAAGACTAATTGTATTGCTAGTATTATTGCTGGCAGTAAGCTTTGTATTTGCTCAAGAGGATAATTCTATTCTAAAAAAGATAGATACATTAGAGATTAAAGATAATGTTGTTAAAACTGGTATAGAAGAAAGGAATGCTCTCAAGTTAGTATATAACGGAACAGAAAGTATTATTCATGTCAAAGAATTGGATGAAGTCAGTAATAGTGCTCAATTATTGATTTTTGTTGGCAAATCAGAGGCCCCTTATTATCTTACCCTAAGCAAAAAATTAACTATAAAATTAGATGTGGAAAAAGACAATAAAGATGATCTTGCTATTATTTTTGATTCCATTAAAGACAATAAATTAAACATTATTATAGAAAAGATTAAAGATAAAATTGAAGATACAACTAATGAAACTGCTAAGATAAATGATGTTTTAAAAGAAGTTTTAAAAGATGAGACTAAAAATGCTGATTTGAAGCTAGGTATAATCATAAGCCTTATTATTATAATCGGGGGATCTTTAATATTTATAGCATTTAAGCCTAGAAAGAAGTCAGAAGTCTAAGAGAAAGTCTTTCTGCTGATTTAATCATTCCATCATAGCCATCTCCTTCTACTATGATGCAATTATCCTCGCTATAAAGGTTATTTCTTATTCCTAATACTAATTTAATCACTTTAATGTCATTTGTAGCGTCTTTACAGTCTATAATTTTTTTATTATAACTGGATTTTTCTTTTGTGAAAGCTACTTCCAAAGGGAATTTAAATACGCCATAATCTGCTGTTGATAAAACATTGCTAAGTATAAGCGCAGCTACTACTGCCTTAGAATCGTAGTCTGGGTCTAATGTTATGTAAAAACCTTTTGATGAAAATATCTTTTTATCTACTGTAGATTCTACCCTAATAGATTTTTCTAATTCAAAAGGACTGTATCTAAAAGGGATTTTATAAACAATTAGGTTATCTCTAGGACCAACCGGATAAATCAAGGTATGGGTTATATTTCCATTAGATTCTTCATTTTCAACAAATGTGAATCTATCTCGATAAACATACGAATCTATCTTTAAATCAGAATTTAAATATAAATAAATTCCTAAACCAACTAATAATACAAAGATAATTGCCAAGATTGCTATGCTTTTTCTCATAAGTCTAGGTCATTAATAAAAATTAAAAAGGTTGTGGTCAGACTAAACCCTTTCTTTTTAATTCATGATAGTCAAAAGTTCTATTCAGATA
>CAYWWS010000059.1:0-3715 GCA_964462105.1 Candidatus Woesearchaeota archaeon | reverse complement strand
GTCAACTGGGCCAGAGCCAGTTATCCTTGACCGCTAGACTACGGGGCTATCTGCAGTAGCCGGGGATTGAATTCCCGTATCAAAGATATCCCGGGCCGGAGGCTTGGGAAGCTTCTATACTACCACTATACGACTACTGCACAGTTTTGTTTGGATTATTTGGTTTTATTAAGGTTATTGCTTTTCTCGCTTTTTCAACATGTAGGGAAACTGTATATAAATCTGATCGATTAACTTTTTTATATATATGAAAATTGGGACTCATATCCAAATTATATTTTATTATTTTATCTACTTGGAGGTATAATTCTTTTGAGGTTGTAGAAAAGCTTAATCTTCTTTTTGGATGATAATAATTACCATCGGTATCAATTAAGCCTCTTAAAAAACCTAGATTAAATTCTTTATCTTCTAATTTTAGATCTTTTAGTCTTATACTATAGGTTTTTTTGTTTTCCCAGTTTAAATATTCTTTTAATAAAAGGTATATAACTTTTGAGTCATAATGAAATATCGTTGCTGAGAAACTATTCTTATATTTTGTATAATAGATATGTGGCTTTTTATTAAACCATTTTATTAATTTTTTATTTAGATATTGAATATAACCAATTTCATAAGACCCCGTATATATTCTAACACTATAATGACATCCTTTGCTCTTATAAAAAGAACCGTCTCCTGAAAAAATACCCAAAAATTCTCCCAACTCGTTTTTATTAGTAAAATTAAACTTTATTTCTTTATTTTTTTTTTTTTTTAATTTTTTATAATGATAATAAATTGTTTATTTTGCTAAACTTTTACTATTTATATGCGGGTTCGAATCTAGTCTATTAACCAAACTTTTAAATAAAAACAAGCTTGTTTTATGCTATGAAAAAGTTTTATGTTACAACTCCAATATATTATACAAATGCTGATCCGCATATTGGCTCAGCATATACAACAATAGTAGCAGATGTTTTAGCTAGATGGCATAGATTAAGGGGCGAAGGAGTATTCTTTCTGACTGGGACAGACGAGCATGGACAGAAAATTCAAGAAATTGCTGAAAAAAATAATTTAAAACCAAAAGAATTTGTTGATAAAATTGTTAAAAAATTTAAAGATACATTTAACATACTAAATATTTCTAATGATAATTTTATTAGGACAACAAACCAAAAACATGAGGTTGAAATAAAAAAAATCCTACAAGAATTATATGATAAAGGATTTATATATAAAGGCCAATATGAATCGTACTATTGTATTGGTTGCGAACAATATTTAACTAAAAATGATTTGGTTAATGGAAAATGTACCCTTCATAATAAAGAACCAGAATCAAGAAAAGAGGAATCTTACCTATTTAAACTATCAGAGTTCCAAGAAAAACTACTAAAAGTCATTAAATCAGGAGAATTTTGTATTCTTCCAGAAAATAGAAGAAAAGAGGTATTAAACTTTATAGAATCTGGCTTGCAAGATATTTCTATATCCAGATTAAAGGATAAAGTATATTGGGGTATAGAACTGCCTTTTGATAAAAATCATACTTGTTTCGTCTGGGTAGATGCTTTTTGGAATTATATTACTGGCATAAAAGAAAAAAATGTATTTGACAAATTCTGGCCTGCTGACATACAATTAATGGCAAGGGATATTTTAAGGGTTCATGCAACAATTTGGCCGGCTTTGCTTTTAGCTACCAAAAACAAATTGCCTAAAACATTATTCGTCCACGGTTACTTTACTATAAATGGGCAAAAAATGTCCAAGTCTCTTGGAAATGTTATTTCTCCTAAATACCTAGTAGAGAAATATGGTAGCGATGGTGTAAGATACTTTTTAGTTAGGGGTATTCCTTTTGGTCAAGACGGTGATTTCTCAGAAGAAATATTAAAGGAAAGAACAAATAATGAACTAGCAAATGATTTAGGCAACTTAATTAGCAGAATACTTACTTTAGCAGAAAAAAATTTTAATGGTAAGATCCAAAAAAGTGTTTTAGATAAGAACTTGAGTTCTAAATTAAATGTTAAAGCAATAGATAGTTTAATGCAAGACTATAAAATAAATGAGGCATTAAACGAAATCTGGAAGTTTGTTAACGAATGTAACAAGCATATTAACCAAGAAAAGTTGTGGGAATTAAAAGGAAAAGAACTGGAAAAACATCTTTACAGTTTATTGGAAAGCATAAGAATAATTGCAATTTTGTTGGGGCCATTTCTTCCTAAAACTTCAAGTAAAATATTAAAGCAGTTAAATGTAAGTTATAAGAATTTAAAGGATGCTAAATTCGGATTAATTAAAAATTACGAAGTCAAGAAAGGAGAAATATTATTCAAGAAGATAAAATGATAACAATTGATGACTGGAAAAAATTAGATTTAAGAGTAGGAAAAATCCTGGATGTCCAAGATCATCCTAATGCAGATAAGCTTTACATAATCAAAGTTGATGTCGGCGAAGAAAAAACTATAATTTCTGGCATTAAAAACGATTATAGCAAAGAAGATTTAGTTGGCAAAGAGATAATAGTTATTTGCAATCTGCAACCTGCTAATTTCAGAGGTGTAGAAAGCCATGGGATGTTGCTTGCTGTTTCTGATAAAGGCAAGATTGTTTTATTAAAACCCGATAAGAAAGTCAAGTCTGGCACTAAAGTTGAATAAATAAACTTAAAAATAACTAAATTATATTATTAACATGAAACTTTGGTTAAAAATTATCTTAATATTTTTATTGTTAATTCCGGTTGTTTTGGCAGAAGATATTAAATTAAACCAAGGGGAAACTGTTGTTCTTGCTGGAAAATCATTAACTCTAGAAAACGTTGGAGAATTTAAAGTGATTATTCTAGTAGATGGTATTACTAAAATCTTGGCTTTAGACGAATCTGAAGAGGTATCTGGCTTAACAATAAGATTAATTGAAATTGAAGACTGGGGTGAGGGTAATAAAAAAGCTAAGTTTTCCATTTTAGTTGGCGGTAGCAATACAACAAAAATTGCTAGATGCGGTGACGGCAATTGCGAAACCAGTGAGAAAAAAGCATGTTGTACAGATTGCGGATGTGATAAAGGATATAGTTGTTCGAACAATATCTGTCTAAAAGATGAATGTAGTGATAATTCTGAATGTAAAAGCACCAATTCTTGTACATTGGCCAGATGCAAGGGTGAACCTAAGAAATGCGTTTTTGAGCAAAAAACAAGTTGCGAAAGTAGCGATAATTGTTGCCCAGACAATTGTTATTATCCAGATGATTTAAATTGTCCTGAAACAAAAACCGATCCAAATCAAACATTAGATGATATTGAAGTTAATATTTCTGAGAAACAGGCAGTACAACAAAATATAGAAGAAGAAAAAGAATCTTTCTTTAAAAGAGTCGTTAATTGGTTTCTAGACATATTTAGATAAAGTGGGCCTGACCGGATTTGAACCGGCGACCTTTATCGGTAATTACACTCTCGATGTCTGCTAAGCCTAATATCAGTCGATTGAGCGGATTTTTCTTAATTCCGTGCTCCAGCCAGGCTAAGCTACAGGCCCTTAAGTAATAAGTCAGAATATAGCTTTTATAAAAGTTTCTAAGGTTTGAGATTTAATTTATTTATATTTTAAAGTACAAAAATCCTATCTTTTAATGAGGTATAATATTCTAATACCTTAGGTAATACAATTGCATATGGGCAAAAACCTTTTGTGGAATATAATATTA
>CAYWWS010000058.1:0-3826 GCA_964462105.1 Candidatus Woesearchaeota archaeon | reverse complement strand
TCTAGCTTCCTCAACAAATAATAATCTTATTTCTTCAGGTAATAGTTTTATAGGATATTTCGGATCCCATTCTTCCGGGATTAATTCCTTTAAATGTCTTCCATTACCACCCATTTTAACCAAACCACTTCCCTAAACCCTCTTGTTTTTCAGAGTCTTTTCCAAATACACCTTCAATTCTTAACTTAGTTAAGAACAGGTTTTGTTTTACATATGCAGGCAGATCAAATCTTTCAGCTAAACTTAAACTAGGCAATAAATATTTTATTACAGAACCTTCTGAAACAGTAAAGATTAATTTTCCACTGCACTTCAAGCAAACCCCTATCAAAGGTGGCCTTCTATACTTCTCATTGCAATTAACGCATCTAAATTCTTGTGTGCTGAATTTTCTTAAGTTTCCTTTGATATCCCTGATGAAATGCCTTTCAATAACCAATCTTGCCACATCTACTGCATCAACAGCCCTTAATTTCTCTGCTATATTAATTTGACCCGTTACTTTATCCTGCATGCTTGGTATTGATTTATAAGCACTGCATAATACCCCCAGATTGATGTCAGAAATATTATGGGTAAATCTAAAGCCTTCGTACTGCCTATCTGTTAACAGGTTCTGTCTCAAAGTTTCTATAGGAACTTCCCAAGGAAATTTTAATTTTTCACATGCTTCATAAAAATTTAAAGGATAATGATCAACAACATCCAGATTGAAAACCATATCATCCACCTCTGTTGGGTTTAATATTGAGGTTAATACCAAAGGTGCATCCTGCGTTGATCCTCTGTGACTAGGCAAGAATTTTCTTGAGAAATTAATAAACGCATCCAGTAATAAGATAATTGCTGCTTCATCACCATCGGCATCCCTCCTAACAGCGCTGTGCATCATTGGATGCGCATAAAAACCCTGTGTTTTAGAAAATCCTATAATTCTTGCAACAGTCCCAGCTGAAATATGCGGAGCTAAAGCAACAACTAACTGGCCTGCTAAATCCTCTTTAGTCTTTAAATTATAAAACGGGTCTAGCCCATATAATTTGATTAATAGATTATCTATAAAATTGCAAGTCCTAAATAAAACCTCATCAGCACCTTCTTCCTGACTTCCTTGACAGCTTGGTAAAACAATATCCTGTGGTTTTAATTCAAGAATTTGCTCTTCATCAACAAGTTCGTTGCCATAAATATCAATATCATAACCAAGTTCTCTTAATTTTTTAATTGAGATTCCTATTTCGTTTGATTTAAACGCAGTTAATGGCATTTCTGTCATATCATAACGTATGGTTCCATCCTTATTTACATATAAATCATGACTTGCCCTTAAAATGCCTTTGACTAAATGCTCTGGTATATGATCTTCGTTGCTTGTTCCTCGAACGCCTTTAAGCAAATCTGGAATATGATTTGTCCTAAGTATCTTTGCAGCGTTATCAAAATATTCTTTTATGGGCAACTGTATTCTGCTGTATTTTCTTTTTTCAGTTTTATTGCTGCATCTATGACATACAGGATAAATAGTCTCATTATTGCAATTCTTACAATAAAACATTGAGAATTCAGCTGTAACAATTCCTTTTTCAAGGGCTGATTGAAAGCTTCTTAATTTTCCGCCTTCATTTCCAACAGGAAATAATGCATGGGGTGTTCCTTTTAACTTTCTTAATTTAGCTTTCTCTGGCCTACCCATTCTAGCGCCTATAAAGATGCCTGATTTATCTTTAATTACAGCTTTGCAATTATCATTTATAATGCTCAGGCAGTCTTCCTTGTCCAATTTTAAATCAAGGTTATTCAATGTAAACAATAATGATTTGGCTTCATCTTTCTGGATCACAACATGCTCTTTGCTTACAACTTTATGCGGAATGCCAAGTAATTCCAACACTCTTTTAGGATTTTCGATGGATAAAGGCAATATTAAATCGCCATTATTTTCTATTTTATTACTCAACCAATTCATTAAAGAGATTAATTGTTCTTTGCTAATATCTTTCCAATGATAAGTCCATCTTGGATGCAATGGGATATTTAATTTTACAGCAAGATTAATTGCATTATTTACATCTACCCTTGTTGTAAAGTCATTTAATAATTTATTAAAATAAGATTCATCTAAATGTAACTCGTTAATAATATTTTTAATATCCTTGCCTTTGATTGCTTCTTTTAAATGCTGAAGCCACCATTCTTCGCAGTAACCAGGCGTTGCTAGTACATGAGCCCTATCAAGAAAATCGCCGTAATTAATTAAAATGTCTCCTAAGAATAAAACTTCTTGAACATCCTTAAAATATTGTAAGGCTTTTTCATAAGTATCTAAAAAAACCACGCTGCCGTTATTTAATTTAACAATCGGTCCTTCTATGCTATCGCATGAGCCTACAACAGTAGCTTTTCCAGGTCTTTCAACTTTTAATTGAGTTCCAATAGCTATGTAATCATTAAGAACCTTCATTGTAGCTGGATGAATAGCTGTCCCACTTAATCCTGTATTTCTAGACCTGCCATACCTTAATCTTAAACCCCCCGTGCGTAATGGATAGGTTATAACCGGTCTGCCTGCAACAATATCTTTAATAAAAGTATAATCCGGCTTTATCAATACATTATCGTCTTTTGCCTTTTTTTCTTTAGCTTTAATAGCTTTTTGTGTTTTAATGAATTTATCCAGGAAGATCCAATGACCCATATTAAATTCATTCATCCATTTATTGAATTTTCCATAAAACTTGGCTGCTTTTTGGCATAAGCCTTCCCCCATAGTCAAACAGACACCACCTCTAAGCCTATTAGTCTCTACTCTTTGCAAGTCCTTGTAGTTCGAAACCTCTAAGTCTTCACTAGGATCACCATCTATTTGTACGGGCAATAATTCCGTCATTAATTCAGTTTCTTCATCGCTCGGAAAATATTGTAGATTAGTAATTCTTTCATGGAAATCCGATAATTCAGTTGACATTCTATTAATCTCTTCTTTAGTTGGATCATATTCCAGAAAATTATTCTTAGTTCTCAAGTAATCCGCCAGTGCAACAAAGACGCATATCGCGGTTGTTCCAGCACTTCTTATCGGACCGGAAAATTGCAATGCAAAATACTGGCCTTTGCCGTCTAATCTAGATCTTAATTTTAAACCGGTAAATCCCTCCAATGGGCTTGATACAATCCCGTTAGTTATATAACCGAAGCCGACTCTCATGCCAATTTCAATGGCCTCTCTTTTATCATCAAAATGGCAGAAATTTTCATTAGCAACCTCTTCAGCAACCTTAAATGCAACCCTCCAATCGCTCTTTCCGTATATTTTTTCCAGTTCTTCAATTCTAGAAACAATTTTAGTATCTTTGATTTTTGACGTTACTACGCTTACTAATCCAACTACCCTTTCAGCCATGTTCTTGGCTAAAGGGATTTCGACATTTTCCTCAGGATCGTAACCCTTTTTCCTGGCTTGCTCTCCTACAGTGTAAGCTCTATTGACCTTTAAGTTTATTTCTTCAAAATATCTTTCCATTGATTGACTTGCCATTTTATTCCTTGAAATTTAATATTTTAACATCTCTAGTTTTTAGATTAACAAGAAATGCTTTACATGGATCTGGGATCATTCCACGTTTTTCTTGATTTTCTGTAATATCTGTCCAACAGCCTGCGTTCATTAATGTAATACCCCTATAATTATCGACTGCCATCTTATGAACATGTCCAGAAGCAAAAAAATCTGGAATTTTGTCTATAACTAAATCGTCTTTTGCAGAATTTGGAATGTATAGTGTTGAGGTATGGCTTGGTGCTAAATGCCTTCTTTGAAAAATATAAC
>CAYWWS010000057.1:859-3845 GCA_964462105.1 Candidatus Woesearchaeota archaeon | reverse complement strand
TCTTTTTAATTTTTTTACTTTTTTTTTTTATAAAAGTTGAATGGGACTGACAGGATTTTAACCTGCGACCTCTCGATTTCTGCTGAACCTGATATCAGTCGACTGAGCGGAAATTTTAATCCTGTGCTCCACCAGGCTAAGCTACAGTCCCTTAAAACTTAGAGCAAATATTTTGTTTATAAAATTAACTATTAGCAGTATATTTACCCGATTTTTGAGTTTATTATATCTACTACAGTTCCTAGTAATTGATTTTTTTCTAATCCTTCGTATTTTTTGCTCTTTTTAGAAATTTCAACACCATCTATAAACCCACCAATTTTCCAAAAACGAATTATTGATTCTTTTGATAGCCTAATTCCACTTACACCGCACCATGAATTCTTGCAGTTTATAATACTAGATTCCATATTACACATTTGGAATATATCCCTCCATTGTTGGCATAATGACGGATGATAGCAGGAAAGAGCAAGATTGTAGGTTCTGTTTTTTGAAAGACTGATAGAACCATCGGTAGTTAAAGCTAGCCTAATGCAATTCTCTCTTGTTTTTTCATCTGTTTTTTTAAGAAAGGTTAGAGTTGGCTGGACCTCGCTCAAATAATCTTCAATTTTTTGGCCATTGTACGGTAATCTTTTTGAGGTTCTGACCAATTGTATCAATTTTGATGTAAGCTCTCTGTCACTGACTCTGACCATATAAATACCTTTTTTGGTTTTTTGTATAGCCGGCAAGAACTTACTTTCTTGAAATAAGATTTCATAGATAAACTCTTTTAGGATACAATCCTTTGTATAAAACGCAACCCTGTGTCCTTCTTTACCAGAGAAATGGCCATCTGTTAGAAGATATGTTGATAATACACATTTTAAATCTACCTTATTTTTGATTAAATTTAATGCTTCTTTATTTCTTATTTTTACATTTTTTCTTAATATAAAATGTGTCTTAATTCTTTTTTCTTCTTTTTTAGCCCTCAATTCAGCTGCGTATTTTTTAAAATCGTTTATTTTAGAAATTCTGTTAAGCCCTCCTTTTATACCACCCCAGTTTTCCGATAATCGTCCAATAATAAATTTTTTAAATTTTGTTGCTTCTTTAGACCTAATACATATTTCATTAAAAATATCAACTGGAAGTGTATAATACTCACTTAACCATCCTTTAAGAGTTCCCAATTTTACAGATAAAATTTCTGCTAACTCTTTTCTGTTTTTGCATTCCTTAAAATTTTGATAATATTGTAGTAATTCTTTTTGTTTGCTTTTTTCGAATTTTAGCCTTAATTTTGTTTTCTTTTCCGATTTATCATTCATCTATTAATAATAGAAATAACTTTATAAATACCTTACGCCCGCGTTTGTCAAGATGCCAATTTCTGTTGTTATCGTGAAATAATACGAACGCCTCGGGCAGGATTTGAACCTGCGACCTTTCGGTTTCAGCAAGCTATAACAGCCGAACGCTCAAGACCAGACTGAGCTACCGAGGCATATAAACTTCGAGGCTGATATTTGCTTAAAAATGTTTCTATAGCGGAGGTTTGGGGAGTTCTTTTAGCTTGTCATTTTTAATCTCGAAATAACTAAATGATATGTAACCAAGAACCAATGCATATAAGTAAGACAATCCTCTTTGAATAATTGTTACTGTCGCTGCTGCAACTGGGTTTATCGGGAATAATATAAATAAAGCTAATAAGGTAGATTCTGTAATGCCTATTCCTCCAGGAATAAAGGTAATATCTCCTATTAATTTAGAAATTGTGACTATTACAAAAAGATGCCATAGGTTTATTTCTGCTCCTATCGCTAGAAAAATCGCATAAAAAGAAAAATAGAAAAAGAACCAAGATAAAATAGTATATGTTAATGCTATAGAAAATATTTTTTTATCAGAGAAAGTTAACTTTATGCTTATAAAAAGATCTGCAACTGATTTTTTAATATAATTTTTAAATGTTTTAAATGACTTGAATCTTTTTTTAATGAAATTTAAAGTATGTATTTTAATTAATATTTGAGTTAATGGTTTTTTTACAGTAGCCCATTTATTTTTTACTACTAAACCTAAAACAGACATGAAAACTATAACAAACAGTATAACTAAGGCTAATGTTTTGATCTCTACTGGTATTTTTATGGCAATAAAAATATATAATAATGAAGTAAAGATTGCTGATGTAAAGAAAACGTTATTGAATATTATTTTATCTAAAAGAACTATTACAAGGCTGTCTAGATACGGTTTATTTTCTATTTTAGAGACGTAATAGGCTTTAACTGGTTCACCGCCAGCTCCTGCTGTCGGGGTTACAGTATTCATGAAAGACCCTAATAAATTAAGCATGTATATTTTTGTTATCTTGGTTTTAGTTTTTAATAAAAATTTTAATCTAAAAGACCAAAATAAAAACATTAAAAATATTGATAAAAATGAGATTAATATCCATACAGGATTGGCTTTGGAAATAGTTTTTATGATTTCATCTATCCCGATTTTTTTGAAAATATATACTAAAATTATAAAAAAGATAGCAATTACTAGTTTGGATATTACTCTTTTTTTCATTTGGTTTAAATAGACCTGTGGTTTTTTAATTGTTGTGTTTTTATAATGTGGTTTAACATTCTTCTAATTATTAGTTCAAGAAATCCTGGTTTTTAATTTTCTTTGGTAGATAGTTTTCAGATATAAAGCTGATTCCTCTTGATGATAATGCTTGTATTTCTGCTTTTGCGTTTAGTTTCTTTAATAATTCAAATTCCCTTTGCCATTCTTTATTGTTTTTGAACCATTCGTAATTAGATATTTGTTTTAATCTAATTAGATCTACATCTTTGAACTTAATTAAATGTTTTTGAAGGCCGTACTCCTCTATATCTTTCACTCTTATTCCTAAAAACCTTACATCTGGTAATGCTAATGATTTTGAAACATGCGCTAAGTTTATGGAACCAAATTTTATAACAGAGTATATGTA
>CAYWWS010000057.1:0-849 GCA_964462105.1 Candidatus Woesearchaeota archaeon | reverse complement strand
TCCGTCATTACGTATATTGGTAGATTGTTTTCTTGGTTTAGCCTTTGTAATAATCTTCTTATACCTCTTGTAGTCTGCCCTTGAGAACTCATTATTATACAATTATTTCTTTCCCAGAATCTGTCTTCATTTAAACGTTCCCATACTGCTGCTTTTTCCATGTATAATACATATTTTGCATTTACTTTTTTAATTTCTATGTCTTCGACATTGGAAGGTATTGACCAACCTCCAGACCCCATTTTTGACCAGTCTATTGTATCTCCTTTGTCTACAATAATAACTTTTCCTGCAACAGATCCATTCTTATTAGCATTTATGTTAAGTTGCTCTCTTGTATTGCTAGTGATTAATTCTAAATCTTCAATGATCGTATCTGATTCTTTTTGATCTTCAACTAAGTCTACTTTAGTATTTGGTATAGTTCTCTTTGCCATATAAAATACATCTCTAAGGCTTGCATGCTTATTTTCATCTATTAACTTTTTACTAATTGCTGCTACCTCTACTGTTTGTAAAAATTTTTTAGTATGCCCTACATTGAAAAATGATCTGGTTGCTATATTTTTTCCTAAAGTTATAGTCTTGGTTTTTGAATCGAATTTTATATTGGATAGTGCTCTTACTGGTAGCGAAATTGTCGGATTCTTCTTAGTATTTATATCCCTTATAATATTATTACCTAACTCTAATAACTTTTCTTTGCTTCCCGCAACAACATTATGTTTTTTAGTTTTGGTCTTCTTTGTCATTTTCTTGGTTTAATATCAAAGGCATTTGTTTTTTTAACATACTTTTTAGTTTATCTTCTATTTCGCTGTTGATCTCTTTTTCTTCCCTCTCATCATC
>CAYWWS010000056.1:0-3948 GCA_964462105.1 Candidatus Woesearchaeota archaeon | reverse complement strand
TAGAAAAAGAACGCTGGTTTTCTACAAAAGAAAATCTAAAAAAAGACATATCCGAGTTAATTAAAAAAGTAAGGATTTTCAAGTCTACTAAAGATAGAGCCGATCAGGAAATAAAAATTCTAAAAGAGAAAAGAGACCTATATAATAAAGAAGTCAAAGAACTTATAAGAGAATTTAAGCATCTTAATTCAAAAAAAGAGAGAATTTTAAAGGAAAGGAAGATTAAATTCAATCCAAACGACATAATCAAAAAAATAGAAGATTTAGAATTTAAATTGGAAACAGAAGCTATTTCATTTACAAAAGAGCAGCAAATCATGAAGCAGATTAAATTCTTTAAAAAAGAACTGGGAGAAGTTCAAGATATTCAGGACTTATTTAAGGAACTAAAATCCTTATCAGAAAAAATTACAGCAACTAAGGATATAGCAGATGATTATCATAAAAAAATAGCAAATGCAGGGAAAACGAGCTACCAGGAGTTTGTTGAAATGACTAAACAAATAAATGAATTAAAAAAGAAACAGGAAGACGCATTTAAAAAATTCATAGAGTACAAAAATAAATTCTTAAAAATAAATGAGGAATTAAAGATAAAATTAAGAGAGGCTGGAGATATTAACATAGCCAGAGAAATTAAAACCCTAGAAATAAAGGAAAAAGAACTTGAAGAAAAAGCTAAAAAAGTTGAAGAAAAATTAAAGAAAAATAAAAAATTAACCACAGAAGATCTAATTATTTTCCAAAATTCAAAATGAACGATTTGCTAAATATTATTTTTCTAAGCATGCTTCCTATATCTGAATTAAGAGGAGCGATTCCATTTGGCATATTAAGCGGGCTTGATTGGCAATTAGTTTTTATAGTATCAGTAATTGCTAATATTGCAGTAATCCCGATTGCATTTCTGTTTTTGGATTATGTACACAAGCATTTAACTAAATATAAAAACTATAATCTTCTTTTCGATAAAGCAGTAGTTAGAACAAGAAAAAAAATAGAAACCAAAATAGGTACAAAATGGGAAATACCTTCATTAATTACTTTTGTTGCTATACCACTACCAATGACAGGAGGATATTCAGGAGTATTAGCGGCCTGGCTGTTTAATATACAAAGAAAAAAGGCAATTTTGTCAATAGCAGCAGGCATAATGATAGCAGGCATAATAACTACCTTATTAGTAATAGGAGTTACCTCTTTCTTTTCTTCTTTTTAGTTCTAAATATAGTTTTTTTGTATAACTCTTTTAAGTCAGAGTAAATAGGTATTGATTTAACATTATATTTTCTGACTAAAAGTATCCATACCAAAGCAACATAAATTCCAGCTATGAATTTCCAAAATGCCAAATGAACAATATCAAAATATCTTTTGCCAGCTTCAATAAATAAAACAACTAGCAAATCTATTCTGATTATATTCATAATTAAAATTAACAAGCTTCCTAGTAAAAATAATTTTGCAGACATCTTTAAACTAAGATCTTTAGTAAATAAGATCAACAACAATAATAAGTAATATGCAGCTAAAGCTATGCATGCCTCCACAAATATAAATTGTGCACCATTTATTGATAATTTACTTCCATGAATAATAGCCTCATAGCCTAAAATTTTTAATAAGAACCAGCTACTATAAACACTAATTGGGGTAAATATGAGATACAGGTAGTTATAAAATAAAGCAACAAAAACAGCAATCAAAACTCGTATGATTAAACTATACTCATGTTTCATACATATTTTTGAAATTACAACTTTATAATAATTTCTAAAACATTTATATATATGTATAAAAGAAATTAAAGATATGGTAGCTATAGAACAGGTATTGTTTCAAATAAATGATTTTATACTACAAGTATTTAGTAGGACAATTGAAATTTTGATATCTCCTAAAAATAATACAGAGGCATTATGGCTGTTAGCACCACTTTTAATTACTGTTCTGTTAATTGAATTTTATTTCGGAAGATACACAAAAGAAGAACTAGGATGGAATACAGCATACGCCAATTCTCTAGTTTTGATTTTTATAGCAGCCTTCCTGTTCAAGTATATCTATGAAAATAATTTATGGATAGACACAACAAAAATGGCTGTAATGGCAGTATTGGTATTCATTGGGCTAGCGTTAGTCATAATAGATTTCCTACACTTAATCCCAAAGAAATTAGCATTTAAGATATCTTCAACTTTTCCAGTAAACTTTATAGCATATGCAACAATCATTTTAGTATACTCTAACCTACCAATTAACTACATAACTCTTATAGCCTTCTTTATCTTATTCTTAGCTTTTTCAATAGTGGTATGGCTCATCCATGTTACAGCACCTAAAATAAAAGAAAATATTTTTTCTTCAGCTCCATCCCCTTCAAAAAGCCCACAAGACTATAAAAGTAGTACCTAATTGCTTTTCGTAACCTTTATAAGCTTTTCACAACTTCCAAATTGTAACAATAATGTTGAAGTAAGGGGGTTAAAGCATGAATAATAAGCTAATATCACTTGCGGGGATTTTCTTTTTATTATTAGTTGGCATAGCTGGAGCCAATTTAGTATTTAGTCCATCAACGATAGATTTTGGCACAGTAGAGCAAAACGTAGCAAAATTATCAACAATAACAATTTCAAATCCATATCCAAGCACTAAAGAAGACATAACCTTGTCTGCTGGTACATTTAGTTATGCTAATCAGTTTATAGGCACATCAAGCTTTGATGGTCAAGTAACTTTTGATTCTAATAATTTTAATCTTACGCCAAATCAATCAAAGAGCGTTGTTACAACATTAAACGTTCCATTAACTGCGAAAATGGGCGAATATACATCTAATTTCGTGACAACCTACACAGAAGATGGCACCTCAAAAACCCAAAATATCATAGCAAAAGTATTAGTAAGTCAGTTTACAGGTAGAGTAGGAGATCTAAAAATAGTAGAAAATAGCTTTGACAATATTCCAGACCAAGCTAAGACAGGAAGAAGTTTAGATATTGAATTAGAAGTAAAAAATATGGGTAGCGATAATCTAGACAATATAAAGGTGGCTTCTTGGATTTATGATGAAGACATAAATCAAGTAGTAGCATTTAAAGAATCCTCAAGTAATACAATAAATGCAGGAGATGAAGAACTATTCACTTTAACATTAAGTATAGACGATGCTTTAAACTCAAATCACGATTTTACATTGTATGTTAAGGCTTATGATTCAGATGACGAAATAAATAATCGTGAAGTAAAATCTAAAGATATAAACATCATAGGCGAAGGTGATTTATGTGATATTGGAGATTTAGATATTACAGATATTAATCTTGATGATGATAAATTTGAGCCAGGAGATACAATAGAAGTAGAAGTAGATGTAGAAAACAATGGATTTGAAGATATAGACGATGTTGTAGTAGAAGTATGGATCTCAGAGGAAGGCAAAACTAAAAAAATAGAAAAAGACAAGAGCGATGAGTTTGATTTAGATGAAGATAGCTCAGAAACAGTTACTTTAGAGCTAAAATTAGACGATGATATAGATGACGGAGATTATGAAATTCATGCAAGAGTATTTGAAAAGGGTAATGATGACGTAAACTGCTTCGAAGAAATAGAAACTGTAGAAATAGAAAGACCAGATCATAAAGTCATAATAGAAGGTATAACAATAACATCTCTATCATTAACATGTGGGGATACATTTAGCGCTGATGTAGATGTGCAAAATGTAGGAAACAAAGATGATAATGCGGTTAAAGTAAGAATGCAGAATGCAGATTTAAATATCGATGAGATATCAGAAACATTTCAATTAGACGAATTTGACGACCCAGACGATCATAAAACAGTATTCCTAAATGGCAAAATTCCAGATGATGCAGATGATAAAGAGTATACTCTAACATTTACTTTGTATTACGATGACTTAGATCAGCAAAAGAACTA
>CAYWWS010000055.1:2407-3967 GCA_964462105.1 Candidatus Woesearchaeota archaeon | reverse complement strand
GACCGCATTCCCCCCAACACTAAACTGTTGGGTATCCTGCGGACTTATGTAATGAAAAGAATAGTTTTATTTTTGTTATTAATTGGTATAATTTTTATTAGTGGTTGTGTAAAAGAACGATTAACTAAAGAACAAAAATCTGATTCTGAATTGTGGCCTATTGTTTTATCTGAATTAGATGAAGATCCTGATAAAGCTATTGTCAGGTGTGAAGAATTCTTAACATCCGAAGCAAAAGAAATTTGTTACAGGACATATGTTGTTAAAAAAGAATTGGCTGGTGAAAAATTAGATCAGATTATATGTGAAAAATTATCTAAACCAGATGGCAAAGAGCTCTGTTTAAAAAATGCTGGCAAAAACTGGATACTATGTGAAATAAATAAAGATACACAAAAGGCGTTTTGTATCCAAGTTTATGATCCTGTTTGTGGTGAAGATGGAAAGACTTATAGCAATAGTTGTGTTGCTTGTCAAGAAGTAACTAAATATAAAAAAGGAGAATGTTAGAACCTTTCTTAGAAAGAAACGTTCGCGAAAGAAAAAACTGAAAACGAAAAGGTTTATATAAGAAAAAAGAGTGTGATATTATATGGAAAATAAGGTGACACTAGTTTTAGTTGTTCTTTTATCTTTTGTATTATTTTTTAGCTTGGCAGAGACCTTAACTGGAAATATTGTGCTAAATCAAATAGGATCAACGGCCCAACATAGAAGCGATTTAGAAAAAACAAAGCTGCTTGTAAGTCCTAAAAGCGTTAGTGCTGGTGGAATGATTAATGTTGAAATATATCCTGCTAAAGAAGGTGTTTTTACAGGTTTGGCTGTTTATAGCGCTTCAGGAGCAAGAAAATATGGCGGATTATGTGACAATCAAGCAAGTGCTGATTTTTGTTCTAATACCTATCAATGTATAGATAAAGATCAAGCAAGATGCACACCCGGACCTAAATGTTATGGTGCCAAGAGAGTTAATATTAGAACAAGCCAAAATTGGAGTCCTGGAATTTATACAGTAAAAGTATGTAACGGACCAAGTGATTGTCAGAAATGTAAAAATCCTTCAACTGCTAGTTTTATTATAAATTAATTATTAAGTATATATTCTTCTTAATTCTTCTGTTGTTATCATTCCTGATGTCTGTGCCTTTTCTGTAATCTTATTCCTGAGATGATTATAGAATTGGCCAGCTGGCACACCTGGACCGAAAGCATCAAAAACAATACATAAATATTCTGATAATCCCCTAACTCCTTTTCTTTTTGCTAATTCCAGGGCTTCTGTAGATTTATCATCTGGTAAACCTAAAATAAGCTCTTCAACATGGGATGGTATAGTTTCTTGTAATTCTCTACCTTTACTAGTTCTCATCAATTCCCCTAATTTTGAAAATAGTCTCATTACCATATAAAAAACAAATATTTTTTAGTATATAAATCTTTCTATATATGATTACTTATAAGTAGTTAAAATAATTTGTACATTTTATTTAGGTAAAGTTGGGGAGAAAGAATTCTCTAAATGTATTTATTGAACGTTAAACGTTATATTTGATATCT
>CAYWWS010000055.1:805-2397 GCA_964462105.1 Candidatus Woesearchaeota archaeon | reverse complement strand
ACTATTGTCAGTATTTTTGACTTGGCTAATCATCTTAATTTTATCAATTATATTCTTCATTTGTTTAGGATCAAATACTGGTTTCTTACCGTTTATTGGGTTAAGGTATTGTTGTCTTTCTACATAGATTTTTCTTAACTCCTCTACTCTTCTGAACCAATAAACTCTATCAATGTCTGGTATTTTATGGCAAATGAAAAAATTGATTATCTTATCTTCTACTCCATGATTTGTTAGTTGTGTGATAAAGAATTTTCTTAATCCGTGTGTTCTCATTATTCCGTATTTGTTATCTCCATTAAGCCCTGCTTTCTTTGCTGCTCTCTTTATAGTTTGATTAAACCTTAATGACGTTATTGGTTTTACCCCTCTTTTTGTTCTGCCTACAAATAATGGACTATCTCCAGTAATTTTTTCACCATTTTGTGATCTCCATTTCAAATATTGTTTCAACATTTCAATACCATCAGAAGTAAGAAAGGTTATTCTTTCCTTGATTGTCTCTCTGTCTTTCTTTGGAAGGAATTTAATAGCAAGAGGAACATTTCCTAATTCCAATTCTCTCTGGATATCGCCAACCTTCAATTCAAGAGTATCCGATACTCTCATACCTGTTTGTGCAATAAAGATAATCCTGAATTTTTCTTCAAGGCTTACAACATCCAACATCTTTTTGACTTCTTCCAATGTTGGAACTAAATCTTTTCTCTTTGATACGTGGCTGTCAGCATAATTCCTTACATTAATCATTCCTGCTTTTCCAAGAACAGATGAAAAGAAACCTCTTACTGTTCCATCCCATGCATTAATGCTTTTAGGAGCGTAGCCTTCTTTCTCAAGATATTTCCTAAAATCCAGAATCAAATCTCTTATTCCTGTTCTGTTGTTTGGATCAGAATTTCTTATTTCTTTATCTCTTTCAAGGATTAACTGCTTTGGATTTTTACCGCAGAAATTACAGAAGTTTTTGAAAGCGTGCAAATATTGTATTCCTGATTTTTCGCTGACTGTTCTTAACCAAGTTTGCACTTCCTGAAATTCTCTTAATTGTTTTTCAGAGAAAGTTTTATATTTCTCCTTATACTTATCTTCCTTAGTGGGGTTTGTTCTCATCATGGGACTTACCTCGCTCCAGAGGGTTGAGACTCTAAATCAAGACCCCTGGTTATATTTATCTATTTATTAACCTATTAATGTATAGGTAATGTTATATATAAATGTTTCTATATCTAAATGTATATATTCCTGAATAGGTAAATTTATAAATGGATTAACCAATACAGTAGTATGTGGTGTTAAAATGGATGATGAGATATCTAAAGCTGCACTTAAGATAATTACGAATGCAGAGGAGCCTTTAGAAACAAAAGAGATTGAAGAGAAAGTATCTAAGATAGTAAAAGATACAACGAGGACGAAGTTATTCTATAGACTTAATAATTTGAGAGCAGAGGGACAAATTAAAGGCAAGTTTATTGGTCCTGGTAAAGGCGTCTGGATTTGGTGGAAAATTTGGACATTTGGTGGGGCAAAATGAAAAAGAGAATTGTAGTAATAACAGATTGTATAGATGTAGCATTTAATGAAATAAG
>CAYWWS010000055.1:0-795 GCA_964462105.1 Candidatus Woesearchaeota archaeon | reverse complement strand
GAAATAAGAGCAACAATTTTAAATAATATAAAAAGTGAAAAAAAAAATAATATAGAAGTAGAACCTCTAGTTACTGTAAAAGAATTTTCAATAATTAATGCCTCTTTTCTGGCTAGGTTATTAGCTGATTCGTATGATCCAAAAAGTACGATTTTTTTAATAATTGTAAATACGCTAAAAACAAACACAAAAGAAAGAGCAAGAATAATAGGAGAGACATTAAATGGTTTTAAATTTGTGACTGCAAATACTGGTGTAGTTAATTGGTTAATAAAAGATTTTGGTTTAAAAAAATTATATGAATTTAGTAAAACCAATTTGACTGGTAAGAATTTTATTTCATTTGGTGGAAAATTTTTCCATGCACCTATGGCTGCAAGAGTCGCATTAGATATACCATTCAAAATGCTAGGCGAAAAAAGAAGTAGAAATTTTTTAAGGAATTTTGAAATAGAGGAAGGCACTGTTGTTCATATAGATAGTTTTGGTGTGTTAAAGATTAAAGGGAAATTGCCTCAGTTGCAAGAAAGAACAAAACTTGAGGTAAAAGTAAATGGAAAGAAAAAATGTAGAGCAATATTCACTAATAGCATGAAAGATCTCACAGATGGAAAGTTGGCAGTCTATCCTGGTAGTTCTTTAAATAATCTTCCAGAGATGGGCATGGTTAGATGTCTAGGAACTGCCGATAAATTAGAAATAAAAATAGGCGACAAAGTAGAATTTAAGGTGTTAAAAAATGAACATAGATAAAAAATATGTGTTAATAACAAGGAATCTGCAAGAGATTCTTAC
>CAYWWS010000054.1:1504-3988 GCA_964462105.1 Candidatus Woesearchaeota archaeon | reverse complement strand
TCCAATAATATCTCATAAGCGGTCTTTAAACCTTTAGTTCCTATAAAAATTTCAGCTTCCTGAAGAACTCTTTTGTCTTTAATTCTTTCTAAACTTGGAATAATCTTCTTAAGTTTATCTTTATTTCTTATTATTTCATTTTCTTTTTGTTCAAGAAAATCCATCAGTCTATTTGGACTTATTGCGTGAAAATATTTGGTTTTTTCTTTAATAGTATAACTTACCAAGCCCTTATCTAATAACCTATTTAAGACTTCATAAATCTTGGAATAAGATATTTTGGATTCCTTTACAACAGGTCCTACAGTAGAAGACCCTAATTTAAGCAAAGCTAGATATGCCTTAGCTTCCCAATTTGTTAATCCCATGCTTCTTAGTTCTTCTAACATACTCTCTTAAAGAATAGCTCTCTTTATAATCCTTTTTGTTATATACCACCTAAGTGGGATATAATATTAAAATACTAGGCATATTAACTAAAATTGGGGTTAGAATGTTTGAACAATTAATTTCAGAATTAAAATCAAGTAGAATCTCAGATAGAACAAGAGCACTTATAGTTGGTGGTATGATTGGGAGTTTATGCGGAATATTCAGTAGTGTTGAGAGTTTATATCATGATTTTCAAACTTTGCCGAATAGGCCAGTTGAGTTAGAACATGTTGAAAGGTTAGAAAAACGTCTATATAGCAAGATGGGTCTTAACAATGAGCCAATGTACGGTAGTATTTCTATTGAAATGGTACTAAAAGATGAGGAAATACATAATAGATATAAAATGCTAAAAGCGGAGTATGATAGTTTAATTTCTCAACCAAGATTCCAAGAATTAAAAGGCGATTATGAAAGAGCTACAAAACAACATGGTAGGAGGACTATTTATACTATTTTAGCAACATTCATACCTTTATTGGCATTGACATATGGCAGGACAAGAGCTCAAAAAGAGATAAAAGCTAAATAATTTATTATAAAAAAAGAAAAAAAGATTATATTGGCATTAATATCAACATTATAGCAATAGTCCACCTTTAATCTCAAATACAACGTTTACATCAGCTCTGACTTCTAAGTCTTGATGGAGTATCTCTGTATCAGCTTTTAATTGTACAGATTCTGTTGTTGCTGCAGCTTCTAAAAATCTGTAAGGCATATAATCATAGTTGTCAGTGCTTACAGATACGACCTTTCCTACTTTCTGTCCAAGGCCTGATGCAACAGCTTCTGCTTTTTCCCTAGCGTCTTGTGAAGCCTCTTCTAATACCTGTTTTTTCAGTTCATTTCTTTTTTCTTCAGATAACTCAAAATTAATGTAGCTTACTCTTGCGCCGTCTTCTATTGATAAATCAACTAGTTTACCGACGATGTCAAATCTATCTGTAGCTATCTTAAGGTTATTCATGGTTCTAAAACCGTTTGATTTTCTTCCATCCCCAGTCCAATCAAACTCTTCATAGACGTTAAAGTTAATTGTTTCTATGTTTTCTTGCCCTAAAACCAGCTTTAGATCATTCAATAACCTCTGGCTTATCTCTGCATTCAAGTCCTTTGAAGCAACAGCTGTATCAGCTAATGTTGAAACTTCTAGATAGATTCCAACCCGATCTGCTTCTGCTTTTATAACAGAATTTCCTCTTGAGGTTATTGTTTCTTTGCTTCCAGTTTCGCTTAAGAACATAGCAGCAATTATTATTACTACTAGCCCTATTATTAAAGCTACGACTATACTAGATTTCATTTTATTTTCCTCCTAATCACCCCAATTATTAACATTATTATGATTACAAACAAGACCCCGAATAAAAACCATAGAGCATGTTCTGGTATTAGAGTAAATCCTTTCTCTATTGGTGCTGTCAATGATAATGACTCTTTTGTACTTTCTAACAATAATCTATTATAAATAACTGGCTTTTCTGCAAATAAATATAATAATCCAGAGACTATAATGCCTGCAAGCCCAACAGGCAGGATATTCTTTAAAGCATTTCCAACGCCCTCTCCTGATGGAGAGATAACAATAAACTTCTTGCTTATTGTATACATCTCAATCTTCTTCCCTTTTTCGCTCCAGTAAAAATCTTTTGACTTTATTAAGTTGCTTGCCTTTAAATTCTGCAGATTATAATGAACTGTTGACAATGGTAAGTCTAATGCTTTAGCTATATCAGATTCTGAAGCATCATTCTTGCTTAAGTAATTCAATATTTTCCTAGCCGTCTCATTGCTTATAGCTTGAGCTAGCTTTTTTGATTTTTCTTCTTCCAATGAAAACAGCAAGTAACTTTCTTCTTTCATTTTCCACAATATTCCATGGCTTGTCTGGCATCAACAACTAGTGGATTCTCTCTCACCATTTTTATAGTGGCATTTTCCATCCTCGCACCAACTAAATACTCTATCTCTGGACCGCTGTCATAAAGAGCCAAATGTTTTTTATTTTCTAAGAATCTACTCTGATCTAAAGAATAATCAACATAAGGT
>CAYWWS010000054.1:0-1494 GCA_964462105.1 Candidatus Woesearchaeota archaeon | reverse complement strand
TAAATTATATTTTTTATTAAATGCCAAAAATTGTTCATTAGTTACTGTTTCATTAAATGTAACCACTATTTTGCCCTCAACTAGAAATGGTTCACAGTCATAACCATCATAAACTCTGCCGCATGAGCCCGTGAAAATTAAAATAATTAAAGATACTATAAAAACTGTTATAATATGAATTTTTGCCATGTTAATCCAAGAATTAGCTAATTTATAAACATTATTTAGACTTCAACTTGATTTGAAGTTATTCAATCAAAATAGCTGGTTTGCCAACTTTGGCTTTATTAGCTTTAGCATCCTTGCTGTCTTCTGCTTTATTTAAAGTTATTTTGCAATTAAATATATTCTCTAAATTAGGAATGCTTTCTTTTAAGGCGCCATATTCCAAGTCATAGTCTTCTTTGCTTTTATAGAATTTCTCTCTTGCAATAAATAAATTAATATTATTTGGCTTATCAACTTTAATAATTTTTAAAACAACACTAATGTCATTTTTAACATTTTCAATAAATTTTTCAATGTAATCAAATCTCTCATCTATTAGTTTCTCATCACATTCAGACCATTTAGCCAAGGCTAAAAATCCTTTATTCCCGAGTTTTGCCCATAATTCTTCCGTTATATGCGGGCAGATTGGGTTTAATAATTTTAAAAACGAGTTTAGATCTTTTTTGCTTATATCTTCCTCAAAAGAGCTGAATAATGCTCTTAATTTTATAATAACCTGATTATAATTAAAATTATCTAAATCCCTAGTCACTTCTTTAATTGCCTTGTTTAATTTACTTTTAATCCTTGGGCTAGATTTTCCGAGCTTAACGTTTTTAAAGTAATCAAATATTTTATCTATGAATTTTGAACTTCCTTCAATCCCTTGATCAGACCATTCAATGTCCTTGTCTGGAGAAGCAATTGAGACTAAATAAAGCCTTGCAGTATCAATTCCGTATTTCTCGGATATTTCTTCAGGCAAAACAACATTGCCCCGGGACTTTGACATTACAAAACCGTCTTTATGCAACATTCCCTGATTAAACAATTTAATAAAAGGCTCATCAAAACTTAAAAACTTAAGATCCCTTAATGCTTTAGTGAAGAATCTTGCGTAGATTAGATGCATACAAGCGTGTTCTGCTCCTCCGATGTATTGATCTATTGGCAGCCAGTAATCAACTTTAGCTCTGTCAAATGGCTTTTTATTGTTTTTATTATCGCAATATCTTAAATAGTACCACGAGCTGTCAAAAAATGTATCCATGGTGTCTGTTTCCCTTCTAGCTTTGTTTTTACATTTTGGACATTTAACATCAATAAAATTTTTTGAGGTTTCTAAAGGATTGCCTTTTCCAAACCTAACATTTTCAGGGAGCAATACAGGCAATTCTTTTTCAGGGACAGGAACGATCCCGCATTTGTTGCAGTAAATTATTGGGATAGGTGTCCCCCAATATCTCTGCCTTGAAATAAGCCAATCTTTTAACTTATACTGAA
>CAYWWS010000053.1:2482-4247 GCA_964462105.1 Candidatus Woesearchaeota archaeon | reverse complement strand
AAAAACCACACATTAATTTAGTATTTGTAGGTCATGTAGACCACGGAAAGTCTACTACAATAGGTAGGATTATGTACGATTCTGGAATTTTAAGCGAGCAGGAATTAAGAAAATTAAAAGAAAAAGCCCAAGAATTAGGAAAGCCTGGTTTTGAATTTGCTTTTGTAATGGATAATCTAAAAGAGGAAAGAGAAAGGGGTGTTACAATAGATTTATCACATAAAAAGTTTGTTACTGGCAAATATGAATTTACAATCATAGATGCTCCAGGGCATCGTGATTTCATTAAAAATATGATTACAGGAGCTTCTCAGGCTGATGCAGGCGTTATTGTTGTTGCTTGTGCAGATGGAGTAATGGCTCAGACTAAAGAGCATGTATTCTTATGCAGGACATTCGGTGTTAATCAACTTATAATTGCAGTCAATAAGATGGACGCTGTAAACTTTGACCAAGCTAAATTCAACAAAGTCAAGGAAGATGTTTCAGCATTATTAAAGACAGTTGGTTTTAATCCAGCTAATGTGGCATTTATTCCAATAAGCGCTTTCCAAGGTGAAAACGTTGTAAAGAAAAGCACTAAAATGCCTTGGTATACCGGTCCGTCTTTAGTAGAGCAATTTGATAAATTAAATGAGCCTGAAAAACCAACAAAATTACCATTAAGATTGCCTATTCAAGATGTTTACAACATTACAGGCATTGGCGTTGTCCCGGTTGGCAGGGTTGAAACAGGAATAATGAAGGTTAATGATAAAGTTGTAATTGTTCCTGGAAGGGAAGGAAAAGGTGTAATAGGAGAGGTTAAAACAATAGAGATGCATCATGAACAGATTAATCAAGCTGAACCCGGAGACAATGTCGGCTTCAATGTAAGAGGCATTGGCAAGAAAGACATTACAAGGGGAGATGTCCTTGGTCATCTTGATAATGTTCCAACTGTTGTTACAGAATTTACAGCGCAGATAATTGTATTAAGTCATCCAAGCGTTATTACAGTTGGTTACACGCCAGTATTCCATATACATACTAATCAGATAGCTTGCAAGTTTGAAAAGCTATTAAAGAAGATAAATCCGGCAACTGGTGAGGTAATACAGCAAAACCCAGATACTTTAAAATCCGGAGATGCTGCTGTTGTTCAAGTCAAGCCATCTAAGCCATTGGTAATTGAAAAACAATCTGAGATTCCACACATGGCTAGATTTGCTATCAGAGATGCTGGTGCAACAGTTGCAGCTGGAATGTGTATTGATTACGTAAAGAAACAAGCTTAATCTTTTTTTATTTTGTTACAAACACAGTAATGTTTATAAATAGTTTCCTTTCAATAATTCTATGCAAAGGGCAAGAATAAAACTAGCAAGTGCTGACATAACAAAGATTAATGCAATATGCCAGCATATTAAGGAAATCTGTGATAAGACAGGAGTCTCTATGTATGGTCCTATTCCCATGCCTACTAAAAAATTAAAGGTTACAACAAGAAAAAGCCCTGATGGCGAAGGAAAAGCTTCTTTTGATAAATTTGAGATGAGAATTCATAAAAGGATGATTGACATTGCCATGGATGAGAGGGCTTTGAGATTAGTTATGAGAGTTCCTATTCCGGATGATGTTAATATTTCTATTGAGATAATGGAATAAAATGTATAAACTTGAAGATATTGCTGTTGATTTAGAACAGC
Source organism: Candidatus Woesearchaeota archaeon (assembly GCA_964462105.1). Lineage (GTDB taxonomy): Archaea > Nanobdellota > Nanobdellia > SCGC-AAA011-G17 > CAYRAU01 > CAYWWS01. The sequence continues at coordinate 2,559 of CAYWWS010000053.1, read as the reverse complement.
TAGGAAGAAATCAAGGGGCAATAGATGTTATGTTTAGTCAATCTGCTGAATGTAGTAATGGTTGTGGTATAATTTTT
>CAYWWS010000053.1:2235-2472 GCA_964462105.1 Candidatus Woesearchaeota archaeon | reverse complement strand
GCGCTAGGAGTGGTCATAAATGGAGAAATCTATAAACCTGGTTGTGGTTATGATGTTGAGATGATAAAACAAAGTCTTTCTGTCCTGGTAAAGATTCATTACGATGGACAGGTATAGATACTTTTAAAAATAAATTATAGCTCTTAATCATATGCCACGATCGCATAACCTGGTATTGCACAAATTCTAGAAAATAGACGTGTAGGCCTGGGATTATGCAAGAAAGCTTGGCCCTTT
>CAYWWS010000053.1:579-2225 GCA_964462105.1 Candidatus Woesearchaeota archaeon | reverse complement strand
TCGTGGCGTAAAATAACTAAGGCATTAATATTTATATACCCACTATCATTAATAAATGAATGCTAAACTATGTGGTCTACAGAACCCAACTTTTTGATAAAAAGCTTGAAGACTTCTCAAAAGATTTTATAGATTGTATTAATAAATTTGAAGATCAACTAGTCATAAATCCCAATGTCGGCAAACCCCTTGGTGTTAAATGGTTTAGAGAGAAAAAACTTGGAAAATATAGGATGTACTATTTGATTTATGAGGACTTAAAAGCGGTTTATATTGTAACCTTAAGTTCTAAAAAAGATCAGCAGAAGACAATAAATACCATAAAGCATTTCTTAGATGTGTATAGAAAAGAAATTGAAAACCTAATTACTTAACCCTTTTTATTCTGCCAGCTTTAATGTCCTTTAATCCTTGTACTAACTCTTGAAGGAGTTCATCATCTATCTCAGCCTTTCTCTTTAATTCATTGAATTCTTGTTTAGAGATAGTTATTGTTTCCATAATAGTAGTATTAAGTTGTTATTTATAAATATTATCTATTAAGTTTCTGTCAGCAATCTATCAGTTAAAACTGGATTTAGTAGGTCGCGGCGTTTAATCCAAAATCTTAAATAATATCCTTTATTATAAAAAATACTATAAAATTTCTTAAAAATGAAAAATATTGACTTGCTTAAAATGCACTTAGTTCCGCCTATTTCTTTAGATGACCATAATTTAGATCGCATTTTAGAAATCTGGGCAGAGGATTGCAGATGTTTTGTTGAACATGACATTATTGGGAGCACGAGGGAAATTTCAGATAATCCTTGGATTCCTTATGCTTTGTTGGCAGGAAGTTCTGTTGAAGAGGTAAATGCAGCAAGAAGAAAGAGGAATGAAGAAGATGCGGTAAGAAGAGAAAGGAATGAAGATGTTCGCACTAATGTTGCCCTAGGAGTTTTTTTTGGGTTACCTGTTGGATATATAATTTTTTATGAAATGCAGCCTGTAAATCCTGAAACTCTGGAAGTTGGCACACCTAGAGTCATTGGAGCAAGAGATCAAAGAACAATGAAAGAATTGACTGAAGGCGAATTGAGAAAGTTGAAATATACTGGAAAATACGCTCGAATAGTCTAATCTCGTTTTTCTCTTATTGAAATACCAACAGGTCAGATTAATATTTCTTCTAGTAAACCAATAACCGTCTCCATAGGCGCAGAATCATTAGAGATGCATTCAAAAGCAAAGACATCAATACCATTTGGAAATTGTTCTGTAGAATAACTGCAATTTTCTATTACTCTCAACTCAAATGATTTTGGCATAGAAAAATATCCAAAATAATCTGGAATGCTATGAATTCCCAAGTCAATAATTGCTTCTTCTTCCCATTTACTAATGGTTTCATAATTAGGATAAAAGAAGGTTTGTCCAAAATCTTCAACTTTTCTGTACTCAACTCCCACGTGTAAATGTTGCGGACAAAATACTTCCTGACTGTCTTTTAGTCCAAGATCATTTAGCGCTCTTATTACTCTCTCTGCATTACCCCTACCAGCTGCTGTATGTATTAAATAAAAACTAATCATTTATCAGAAGAAAGAATCAACATTTTAAAAAAACTACCGGATAAATAAACCTTAAAATTAGCTGATAACTCC
>CAYWWS010000053.1:0-569 GCA_964462105.1 Candidatus Woesearchaeota archaeon | reverse complement strand
TAACAAAACCGCCAATAGTTAATTTTATAAACTATCGTTTTATCATCATAATTAGTATACAAGGGGGTTCTTTTATAGGACAACGTGTATAACTAAGTTAATAAGGTGAGTATAAGAAAATGGAAAATGAAAGAAGACCTGGTAGATCAGGCGGTAGAGGATTTGGCGGCGGAGGTGGCTTTAGAAGAGACTTTGGCCCAAGAGAGATGCATAAAGCAGTTTGTGCAGATTGTGGCAAAGAATGTGAAGTTCCTTTTAAGCCAGGCAAAGACGCTGAAGGTAATCCAAGACCTGTCTATTGCAAGGAATGTTACCAAAACCACAAGAAATTCTAAAGAAGATTTGTATTAAACTTGTTTAGAAAGACTAATTCTTTCTTTATTTTTTATATTTTTGAATCCATCTAGAGTGTCCAAAATTAATCAGTAGATCAACACCTAATCTGGAAACTTCTACAGCAGGGTCGCAGGCGCCAAAATTGCTTCCAGACCATATTAAAACTTTAGCTTTAGTCTTTTCTTGCAAATATTTTACAATCTTTTCAGCTTCAGGTTTTAAGCCGTCTGGCA
>CAYWWS010000052.1:0-4259 GCA_964462105.1 Candidatus Woesearchaeota archaeon | reverse complement strand
TGGAAAGTTTGGGAACAAAAAATAAATATTAAAGAAAAGAGAAAAGCTATACGTTCAGCTTTATCAGCAACCTTAAATAAAGATTTAATAACTGCAAGAGGGCATATCTTACCTAATAATTATCCTTTGATTATAGATGCTAAACTAGAAGCGCTGGAAAAAACAAATGAAGCAAAGAAAGTTTTAGAAAAATTAGGTTTAAAAAATGAATTGCTAAGAGTAGAAAAAAGAGCCATTAGGCCCGGTAGGGGTAAACTTCGTGGAAGAAAATACAGGCTAAAAATAGGGCCTTTAATATTAGTTTCTGGTAAATGTTCATTAATAAAATCTGCAAGAAACATTCCAGGAGTTAATGTAATAGATATTAAAGATGTCAATACAGAATTATTAGCACCAGGCAGCATGGCAGGTAGATTAACCTTATTTACTGATAAAGCCATAGAAATGCTAGAAAAAAATAATTTATTTATTAATAAGGGCACAAAATGAATCAGAATATAATAAAATATCCATTATCAACAGAGAAGAATGTTAGGTTAATGGAAACAGAAAATAAATTGGTATTTATAGTAGACAGAAAAAGCACTAAAGATGAGATTAAAAAAGCTTTGGAAGAAATGCTTAAGATAAAAATCATAAAAATCTCAACTTTAACAGGGCCAGATGGAAAAAAGAAAGCTTACGTTAAATTATCAAAAGAAACTCAGGCTATTGATATAGCAGCGCAGCTCGGTTTAATGTAAAATGGGTAAGAGAATTATACAACAAAGGCGTGGAAGAGGAACAACTACTTACAGGGCTCAAGATCATAGGTACAAGGCCAGAGTTAGTTTTAATAAAAATAATGAGCTTCAAAATGGTTTTATTAGAGATATTTATCACGATCCTGGAAGATCCGCACCTATTGCAGAGATTCAATTTGACAAAAATGAAGTAATCCAAATACCAGCACCTTTAAATGTTAGATTAAATCAAAAAATAATTCATGGTTCTAAATCATTGAATGATGGCAACATCATGTATCTAGACGAGATTCCAGAAGGCACATTAATCTACTGCATTGAAAAGATTCCTGGATCAGGTCCAACGTTTTGTAGAGCAGCAGGAAACTTTGCCAGAGTATTATCAAAAAATTCAGAGGGCATTTTAGTGGAATTGCCATCAAAGAAGCAGCATTTATTTAATCCTAGATGCAGAGCTGTAATCGGTGTAATTGCTGGTAGCGGTAGAAAAGAAAAGCCATTGGTCAAAGCAGGTAAGGCTCATCATATTATGAGAGCTAGAAACAAATTGTATCCAAAAACATCTGGTGTTGCAATGAATGCGGTTGATCATCCATTTGGTTCTGGTAGGGGTAGGCATATTGGTAAGCAAAAGGTTGCTCCAAGAGATGCACCACCTGGAAGAAAGGTTGGTTTAATAAGAGCAAGAAGAACAGGTAGAAAGAAGTAGAATGGCTAAAGAATTTACTTACAAAGGAAAGACTGTTGAAGAATTAAAAGGCTTATCTATTCAGGAATTTTCAAAATTACTTCCTGCAAGACAAAGAAGGTCATTATCGAGGGGATTTACAGATACTCACAAAAGATTGCTTAAAAAAATAGAATCAAATCCAAAAAAGAATATTAGAACCCAATGCAGAGATATTATAATACTGCCAAAAATGGTGGGTTTAACAATCTATGTTCATAATGGTAAAGCTTACATTCCTGTAACTATACTGCCGGAAATGGTAGGATTTTATCTTGGTGAATTTACTCTGACAAGAACCAGGGTTAAACACTCTGCACCAGGTATCGGTGCTACACGATCAAGTACTGCAATGGCAACGAAGAAATAAAATGGCTGAAAATAACGCAATCGTCAACGGAATTGATTTACCAATTTCGACCAAGCATTCAGTTGAAATTTGCAATTTAATTAGAAATAAGTCTGTTAAAAGAGCTAAAGAATTATTGGAGAACACAATTAATATGAAGCAAGCAATTCCTTATAAAAGATTTAAGAGGGATTTGGCTCATAGAAGAGGAAAAATGGCAGAAGGCCGTTTTCCAGTTAAAACATCTAAAGAAATATTATCTTTAATAAAAAGTGTTGAAGCAAATGCCAAAAATAAAAACTTAGACATTAATAATTTGATAATTAAAAAGGCTATTGCGAATAAAGCAGGTAATCAGTTTCATTCCGGTAGACAAAGGAGAATAAAGATGAAAAAAACGCACCTGACAATAATGGTTGAAGAGGCTAATAAAGAAAATAAAAAATGATAGAAAGACAATTAGTGCTGCAGAGAAAGAAAGAATTTATGATTCAGGAGTTTATATCAAAACATCTGCCTAAACAGGGTTATTCTAGAATAGAATTGAAAAGGACTCCTCTTGGAGAAAAGATAATTGTCTATACAACAAGGCCTGGATTAGTAGTTGGTAGAAGAGGAGAGACAATTACATCATTAACAGCGGCTTTAAAGGAAAAGTTTAATATGGAAAACCCGCAAATAGAGGTTGCTGAACTAGAAAATCCAAATTTAGACCCTAAAACCATTGCTGATAAAATAGTTTCTTCATTTGAGGTATTTGGACCTAAACGTTTTAAATCAATAGGTTACAGATCCCTTCAAAATATTATGGATGCTGGGGCAAAAGGAGCGGAAGTGGTCATTAGTGGGAGAGGTGTTCCAAGCTCTAGAGCAAAAACATGGAGATTTTCAGCAGGTCACCTAAAAAAATCAGGAGACATCTCTGAAAATTTCATAAAGAGAAGTTATTCTACCGCCTCGCTAAAATCCGGGACAATAGGAATTAAAGTCAGTATTTTAACACCTGATGTAATGCTGCCGGATGACATTAAGATTAAAGATGTCGTTGCAAAAGTAGAAGAAATAGTAAAAGAAGTAGTTGAAGAAAAGAAGATAAAACAACCAAGAAAGAAAAAAATTGTTAAGGAAAAAGAAATTGTAGAAGAAAATGGCGAAGATAAGAAAGAAAGAATTGAATCAAATGAGCAAAGAATTGCTTAAAAATACTCTTGATGAGTTAAGCAAGGAATTATTTAAACTAAATGCTAAAAGGGCGATAGGGACTGCTTTAGAAAGCCCTGGCAGAATAAAACAGATTAAAAAAACAATAGCAAGAATCCATACTATTCAAAATAAAAACATAAAGGAGGTAAATAAAGTCAGATGAGTGATATAGATCCGATTACCGGATTACCTAAGGAACTTGGAGCCTGGGAATCAATAACGAAAGGGAGTCAAAATATTAAAGTGAGATGCGTTAAAAGAAGATTTGGAAAAACAGCAACACTTGTTGAAGGTTTGGAGAAGAACATTAACCTTAAAGATATAGCGAAGAAACTAAAATCCAAATTTGCATGCGGCGGTACGGCAAAAGACGGCGTTATTGAATTACAAGGGCCTAATACAAAAAATAAAGGCGAGGAAAAAAGTATACAAAGAAAGCATAAAGAAAGGGTTAAGGAAGAATTGATAAGATTAGGCTTCGCTCCAGACACAATTACTGTAGAAGAGTAATCAACTAAAAAGAAATTAGGTTTAATAGAAATAAAATGAAAAATGTAGAAAATGAATCAGAAAGTAAAAAATCTAGTCCGGACTTCGGAGATTTAAAGTTAAGAGGGCGTATATTTAAAGGCATTGTAGTCAAAAGCTCAGTGCCTAAAATGGCTACAGTTGAATGGTTTTATAGGATTTACCTATCAAAATATGAGAGGTATGAAAATAGAAGATCCAGAGTAAAAGCCCATATTCCAGACGGCATAGAAATTAATGTAGGAGATAACGTAACAATAGCTGAATGCCGCCCAATAAGTAAAACAAAAAATTTTGTTATAATAAGTAAAGATGAAACCAATAAACGCTAGAATACCAAAAGCATTGCCTGTAGGCACCAGAATCGAAGTTTGTGATAATTCGGGCGCCAAAATAATTAAAATATTCGCTGTTAAAGGCAGTAAAACAAAAAAGGGCAGATACCCTGCTGCAGGCATTGGAGACTTAGTCTGGGCTGCTATTTTGAAAGGCAGACCAGGCATGAGAAAGCAGGTGGTTAATGCCATTATTGTAAGGCAAAAGAAAGAATATAGAAGATTTGATGGTACAAGAATTAAATTCGAAGACAATGCAGCAATTGTATTAAAAGACGATAAAGGAAACCCAAAAGGCACGTTGATCAAAGGACCGATTGCTAAAGAGGTTGTAACTCGCTGGCCAGCTGTATCAAAAATAGCAAATATAGTTG
>CAYWWS010000051.1:1871-4318 GCA_964462105.1 Candidatus Woesearchaeota archaeon | reverse complement strand
GCTATTTCTTTAAGAGTAATGCCTGCCTTTGCTCTGGTTATTAAATGTCTACAAATTAAAAAGAATCCATGATCGCTTAACTCCATACCTTCTTTACACTTAAATTCTCTAAGTTTTAATCCGCTTGGATAGTCTTTAGTTGGATAGTACTTTCCATTTCTAAATTCCCAGTCTAAAAAGTTTTTATGAAGACTATGGGTTTTATCTTGCGCTTCTTTTTCTGGGTCTTTAATACCATTTGAGTACCATTCAATCATAGGCTTTTTTTCTAATCTTAAACAGTCCGCAAGTTCAGAATCAAGTAAAAAGCAATCAGGCTCGAATCTCCTTACTTTTCTATCTAGTTCATCAAAAGTTAGCCCATGAGGATGGCTTTGAGTAATAGCCATACCAATGTATCCTGCAAGTCTTATAGAGATACTCATAATATCAGGATATAAGAAAATTATTTTAAGCTATTTAATCCAGGTAACATCAACTTCATCTGTACGCCATCCTGGTTTGATATCAATGTCTTCTAGTTTTAGTTTATCATAATAAGCTTTATTGGATTTATACTGAAGCAAACCAGTCCATGCTATTTGAACAGCCTGGTCACCAGAATATCTTAATGGGACAAAATAAAATTTAGCTTTTCTTTCCTTGCACATTATGTCAAGCATTTCAATTAGTCTCTGATTTGCAGCTACTCCACCTATTAGCAAAGCTTCTTTTTTATCTGTATGGGCCATTGCCCTTTCTGTTACTTCAGTCAGCATTGCAAACACTGTTTCCTGTATTGAAAAGCATAAATCTTCTACTTTAGCACCTTTCTTGAATTTATTAATGCATTCAGTAATTATTCCGGAGAATGTTAAGTCCATCCCTTTAACAGTATAAGGCAATTCAATGTAATTTCCATTTTTTGCTAGTTGCTCTATTTTAGGGCCTGCTGGAAAGCCTAGATTTACAGCCCTTCCAAACTTGTCTAAAGCGTTACCAATGCCAATGTCTAAAGTTTCTCCAAACAGCCTATATTTCCCAGATTCATAAGCAATTATTTGAGTATTAGCACCTGTTGCAAGAATAAAAACAGGGTCTTTTGCTTTTGTTAATAATTTGCCAATCTCTAAATGCCCAATTAAATGATTAACTGGGATTAATTTTTTATTGTATTTAATTGAAAGTTCCTTAGCATAGTTTTTACCAACAGCTAAACTTAAAGGTAATCCTGGACCTTGGCTAAAACTAATTATATCTATTTTATTAAAGTCAAGATTAGCATCTTTTAAAGATTGGTTAACAACATTTTCTTTATTAGCTTTTAAGAATTCAGCAACCTCTCTTGGAATTATCCCGCCTTTTTCTGTTGTAAAATTACTTCTTACATCACTTAAAATCTTTCCTTTATTATTTACTATAGAAGCTCCAAATGTATGAGCAGTGCACTCAACGCCAAGGCATATCATAAAAATAGAATTAAAATTAATTATAAAAATCTATCCAAAATAATCCAGTTCTTTCTTAGCTTTAATATCTTGTACTTCTTTTGTCTTGCTCATAATGCCTTTAATTTTGTCTTCCATTTCTTGAGCCCTTTTTAATAATGGCTTATAATCAACTTTTAATCCTAGATAAGAATCTAAAACTTGGATTACTTTAGCAGCAGCCTTGGAATCTGGCAAGCCCATCTGAGCTTCTGCAAATATGCAGGAAACAGGTAATCTTTTTAATAAAACAGCGCCAGTTACCCCAAGTATTACTCCTTCTCCAAGAGATTTTAATCCCAGCTTTTCTAGTTTCTTCTGAGAACTAGCTACAGTACTTTGAAAATAAGCTTTAGACTCATTATTCTCAGTTAAAGCATTAACACCCTCTAAGCAGATTAATTCCTTTGCTTTCAAATCCTTAAATAGCTTTTCAACAATGTTTGCTATTTTCCATTCCAAGCCATTAACAGGCGTTAAAGCGTGGACTATTACAATATTACTTTTGCTGTCATAATAAATGCTTAAAGGCTGCATTAGATTATTTTTATGAACTGTAACCAATGGTGTAATCTCATTAGAATAAATAAAACCAATAGGCTTGGCATCTAAATGCTCTATTAAGAATTGAGTAGCAATAGCACCAACAAATCCGAATCCTGGAAAACCCTCAATTATAATCGGATTTTTAGGTTTTTTATTTAAAACAAGTTCCATACTTATTTGAATAAGTTTATATTATTTAAATGTTTTTATCATATAATAGGTAGTGTTAATACTATTAGAAATCAGGTAGTTTTATTTTCCGTTTTCGTGATTGACTGAATTAGCCATAATGTTTATAAATTAACCTCTTTCTCAATTATCATGGCTGATCCACTAGCAGAAAAGGTATCAAAATTAATGAGCAAGCCGGAGCAGATCAGGAATATTGCTATAGCCGCCCATATAGATCATGGAAAAACAACATTTAGTGACAAT
>CAYWWS010000051.1:0-1831 GCA_964462105.1 Candidatus Woesearchaeota archaeon | reverse complement strand
GCTAATGTTTCTATGATTCATGATGTTGAAGGCAGGGAATTCTTGATTAACTTAATTGATACTCCCGGGCATGTTGATTTTGGTGGCGATGTTACAAGGGCCATGAGGGCTGTCGATGGTACCATAATTTTAATAGATGCTGTTGAAGGAATTATGCCTCAAACAGAAACTGTCTTCAAACAGGCATTGAGAGAGAGGGTTAAGCCAGTTTTATTCATAAATAAAGTTGACAGGTTAATCAGGGAAGTTAAATTAACGCCGGAGAAAATGCAGCAAAGATTTATTACATTAATAACAGAAGTCAACAGGTTTATTGAGAGCATTGCGCCTGATGAATACAAGCAAGCCTGGAAGGTAAATGTTCAGGAAGGCAGTGTTTCATTTGGTTCAGCATTCCATAAATGGGCATTAAGCATTCCTTATATGAAGAAAGCAAGAATTACCTTTAAAGATGTTATTGACTATTATGAAAAGGATAATTATCAAGAGATTGCTAAAATAGCACCATTACATAAAGTTGTTCTTAATATGGTTGTAAAGCATCATCCAAATCCGGTTCAAGCCCAGAAATATAGGATTCCAAAAATATGGCATGGCGAAAGCGAGAGTGAAATTGGAAAGTCTTTGTTAAATTGTAATCCGAATGGACCAGTTGCTTTTATTGTTACTAAGATAGTGGTTGACAAGCATGCTGGTGAGGTAGCAGCTGGAAGATTATTCTCTGGAACAATCAAGCAAGGCCAAGAAGTTTATATGAATCTTGCTAAAAGATCTGTCAGAGTCCAGCAAGTTAATGTCTATAAAGGAGCACAAAGACTTAATGTTGATTATGCCGTTGCTGGTAATATAGTTGGTATTGTCGGTTTAAAGGATGTTTATGCAGGTGAGACAGTTTCAAGCGAACCAATGGACCCATTTGAAAGCATCAAGCATATATTTGAGCCTGTTGTTACAAAGAGCATTGAAGCTAAAAGGCCAAGCGACCTGCCAAGATTAGTTGAGGTATTAAGACAGGTAAGCAAGGAAGACCCAAGCATCCAAATCCAGATTAATGAAGAGACAGGGGAAAACTTAATGTCTGGGATGGGCGAGTTGCATCTTGAGGTTATTGAAAACAGGATTAAAACTGAAAAAGGTCTTGATGTTGTAACAAGCCAGCCTATTGTTGTCTACAGAGAAGCTATAACGAATAAAAGCCAGGAAATAGAGGGCAAGAGTCCTAACAAACACAATAAATTCTATATTATAGTTGAGCCGTTGGAAGATAATATTTATAATACGATTAAAGCAGGAGAATTACAAGAGGGAAGATTAAAGAAAAAGGATCAGGCATTTATTTATAAATGAATTACTCGTGGTTATGATACAAAAACAGCAAAAGGTGTTAGGGAAATCTTTAATGGCAATGTCTTAATTGATGCTACTCGTGGAGTCGTCCATATTAATGAAGTCATTGAGATGGTAGCAGATGCATTTGATCAGGTTGTGAAAGAAGGTCCTATAGCAAGAGAGCCTTGCATGAAATTGAAGGTAATTTTGACAGATACAAAACTGCATGAAGATTCTATTCATAGAGGGCCAGCTCAGGTATTGCCTGCTGTAAGAGATGCTATAAGAGACGCAATGATAAATGCTAAAGCTGTGATCTATGAGCCAGTACAAATATTACAGATTGATTCTCCTATGCGTTACATGGGTGAGATAAGCAAGTTAGTCCAAAATAAAAGAGGCCAATTAATCAACATGGAACAAGAAGGGGAAAGAATTTCTATTAAAGCTAAAATGCCTGTAGCAGAGATGTTTGGTCTAGCATCTGATTTAAGAAGTGCAA
>CAYWWS010000050.1:0-4531 GCA_964462105.1 Candidatus Woesearchaeota archaeon | reverse complement strand
TAAGAGAAATAGCAGCACATGATTTCTATAAGAGAGTAGCAGAAATTGTAAATAAGGAATTTGTTGGCAAAGAAATAATAGGAATTTTGATTGGCGGCCCAGGTTTTACTAAAAACACATTTTATGATGGAAACTATCTGGATGAGAATGTTAAGAAAAAAGTTCTTGCCTTAAAAGATTTGAGTTATACTGGAGAATTTGGCTTGAATGAATTAGTTGATAAAAGTCATGATACTCTAGCACAACTCCCGATAATAAAAGAAAAAAAATTGATTAATAATTTCTTTGAGATGCTGGCTAAAAGTTCTGATAAAGCTGTTTATGGGTTAGCTAAAGTTAAATATGCTTTGGAGATGGGAGCTGTTGATTTATTATTAATTTCAGACTCAATAGAAGATAGTTTATTGGATGAATTGGAAGATCTAGCTGAGAAAACATCAAGCACAGTTGAAGTAATATCCACAGATACAAAAGAAGGGAGCCAGTTTAAAGAACTTGGCGGTGTAGCAGCTGTTTTAAGATTCCCGATAAAATAAGAAAATTATATAAATAAGAATTTATTAGTAAATTTAATAAAAGAGGTGCTCTATGAATAAAAATTCACTGATTGTTCTTATAATTTTAATCTTGCTTGCTGTGCCATTGTTTGTTTCTACATCTTTTAGAGCTAAAGAAACAGGTGTTTTACAACCTGTTATAACTGGATACGGAACTATTGGCGGTGCTGATGCTGGTGGAGAACTAACCTGCGCTGAATTATCTAATCAATGTGCTACAGGCCTTCTTCAAGGTCGTGAAGATGCTATACGATGCGCAGATGATGAATCTGGTTCTTCTTACTCATCCTATTTTTGTTGTAACAATGCACTCCAATCAGGACCTTGTCAAACTTCACCTCCGGTTACACAACCAGGAACATCAGGCGGTTCAGGTTCACAATCAACATGTTCAGATACAAGCAGAACTCCTGTAGGAAAATTAGCTGGTGGTACTGGTACTCACCAATATTTATGTGCTAGTCAACAGGGAACCAATCAAATATTAAGATGCTGGGATGATGACGATATTTATAATCCAGCCGACCAATCAACTTATAATAATCCTAATCTGGGCAAGGAATTACACGGTTGGACTTGCCAAAGATGGGGATGGTATTGCGGTAATGCACCAGGACCTATTAATGGTGGCTATTGCTGTAATGGTGTAAGTCAACCAGGACCCTGTCAAACTCCAATAAATGGTGTATGTGGCTCTTCAAATGGACAAACATTTACTACAACACCTACAACCAATTTATGTTCACAGGGTACACCATCAAGTGTAACTGCCGGTACAAATACATTTACATGGACTTGTCAGGGTAGTAATGGTGGCACAACCGCATCATGCTCTGCTACAAAAACCTCTATAATTACAGGTCCAATTACTGTAGTACCAATATCAGGTTTATGTTCAAACTCTTGTATAGGTCAAGAGGATGTTGATATTCTAGGAAGGTATTTTGCTGATGCTTCTAAATATAGAGCAGACTTAGATTTTAACAGTGATAGAGAGATAGGCATATTGGACATAGCAAGCATAAGTACAATTTTTGGTTCTTGCCAAGGTGATGTAGATTATAATGCTAATCTCGATTTAAGTAAGGTTTTGAATTGCATAGGCGCAGAAGATATAGCAATATTGCAAGAAAGATTTGCTGATGCCTCTAAATACTTAGCAAGCCTGGATTTAAACAGCGATGGCGAGATTTCTGTTTTGGATGTAGCATATATCGCACAAGTGTCTGGCCGCTGTCAAGGTGATGTAGGTTATGATGTAAACTTAGATTTGAGTAGACGGGTTACACAATGCCCTGTATCACCACAACCTAGCCCTAGGCCTCAAAGCGCATCAAGGTTTTGTATAGATCAAAAAGACCAGCGATTACTTTCTAGGTTCTTTGGCACATCGGCTCTTTACAGAAATGATTTAGATTTCAATAAGGATGGAGAAATAAATATTTTAGAAGTTGCTGCATTATCTGTTGCAATGGGTAAATGTGAGGGTGATGAAGGTTATAACCGTACTTTCGATGTTAGCGACATAATACCTGCTTGCTCTGGCGGATGTTTAGTAGGAGATTCATGTTTGCCAGTTGGAACAAGATTAACACTTCAAGGTTTAGGGAATGTATTCTGCGATGCAACTCTACAAGTCTCGCCGCAACAAGGTGACAATCTAGTCTGCCAAAATGATTACGAGTGTGTTGGAAATGTATGCCTTAGTGGAAAGTGTACTAATCTATCAAAAGAGTTAGCAGAAAGCAAGGGTTTATTGAATCAGATATTAAGCTTTGTTAGAGCTTTAAATCCTTTCAGATAAGAATGATCCTAAATGAAAAAAATAATTTTTTTAATTGCATTAATAATATTAGTTCTGATTACTCTGCGAACTAATGCCCAAGAGCCTTGCCAGGGCTGTTTAAATAATGAAGAATGCATTGAGATAGGTTCTCAAGCAACTGTTAATAATGTTGTAACCTATTGCTCCATAGAAAAGCAATTAGTCCCAGTTAAGGGTGCGGGGCAATCTTGCCAAAACAACTTTGAATGCTTAAATAATTTTTGTAGTTATAGTAAATGCGGTTCTTCAAGATACCAGGAAGTAATAGAACAAAAAAGTTTAATGCAGCAAATTAAAGATGTATTACTTGGTATAAGTCCTCAACAGATACCGCCTTCAGGTCCGTCAACTGGTGGTAGCAGTGGCGGTTCTAGTGGAAGTAGCGGAGGCAGTAGCGGAGGGGGAAGCTCAAGAAGTTGCACATCAAACTGGCAATGTACTGAATTTAGCAAATGTGTTAATAATATTCAATCTAGATCTTGCATAGATATAAAAGGCTGCAATAAAAATCCTCCGGTATTGCAAAGGAGCTGCGGGATAGAACCTGTTGTCGTATGCAATGAAGCTTGGCAATGCACCGAGACTTGGTCCGACTGCATTGATGGCAAGCAGGAAAGGGCATGTATCGACTTAAATGCATGTGGTACAGAGACTAGTAAACCAGTTACAAGCCAAACCTGCCAGATTAAAAGCTCTTCAAAAACAGGATTTTTATTAGTTGTTATAGGTATAATAATCTTAATATCTTTTATATACCTATATTTTGTAAGATTTAAGCAAAGGTAATTCTACAAAAAGATTTAAAAAAGAGGTTATAGTTATAATTTTATGCAAGATATTAAAAATCAAGTAGAAGCTGTTTTATTTACCACGGGCAGGTTTGTAGACCTAGAGGAGCTGGCAAGATTATGCAACATTGGTTCTGTTGGCCTAGTAAAGCAAGCATTAGAAGAATTAAAACAAGATTATGAAAATAAGAACTCTGCCCTGGAAATATTAGAAGAGAATAATAAATTTAAATTAAATATCAAGAAGCAATACTTACATTTAACATCATCTTTATTGAATGATACAGAATTAGACAAACCAACTCAAGAAACTTTGGCTTTAATTGCCTATAAAAACCCTGCATTGCAGTCGGAAATTATTAAGATGAGGTCGAATACAGCTTACGAGCATATCAAAAGACTAAAGGATAACGAGTTTATCCTGGCCGAAAAGAAAGGCAGAACATTCTTATTAAAATTAACTCCAAAATTCTACGACTATTTTGATGTTGTAGAAGGAGCTCTAAAAGAAAAATTAATATTAAATCAAGATAAAAAAGAGGATCCTAATGAAACTCAATAAACTATTAATATTGGTTTTAATAATCGCCCTGGCTTTCAGATTGTTTTTTGTTTTTCAAACAGACAATTATAGCAGCGACGATTCTTATTTTCACCTGATTTATATAAATCATGTTATAGAAAATAAACAGCCGATGCTGTATGATGATTTAAGCTACGGCGGCAGACCTGTGGTTTACACGCCGTTATTTCATTATTTAATGGCATTATTTTCATTTATACCCTATTTTTACAAGATAATCCCGGCAATTTTCATATCGTTTTTAGTTATAATGGCTTATTTGATATCTAAAGAAATTTATAATAACAAACAAATCAATATTTCAGTAGCCTTGCTATCAGGATTTATCCCAGTGATTTTGGATCAGACATTAAATCAGGTATCCCCATTAACCTTATTGCTGCCTTTAAGCTTGTTAATGCTGTATTCATTAATGAAGATCAATGAAAATAATAACTACATAATTTTATTTATTATAACTGCATTGTTGATGCCGTTTGTGCATCCATCATCATTTATTATTCTATTATCGCTTATATTATTTTTAATACTTACAAATATAGAATCTATCAGAGTAAATAAAACCAAGCAAGAAGCGATATTATTCTTTTCTATATTAACATTGTTTGTTAGTTTTATAGTTTATAAAAAAGCCATTTTATCATACGGCTTTGATATTTTAAGGCAAAATATTCCATCGTCAATATTAAACAATTATTTTAGTACTCTTAACCTGTTTGAAAGCATATTTAAAATAGGTTTATTATCATTTATACTTGGAATAATTGGCATCTTTTAT
>CAYWWS010000049.1:3605-4551 GCA_964462105.1 Candidatus Woesearchaeota archaeon | reverse complement strand
TGCTATTGCTATGAAGCTGTAACTTAACCAATCAGGAACCTCTCTTGTTTTAAAGTCGTAAATTGCCGCAAATATTAACCATATAAAAGCAATTGTAATTAATATATAATCAAACATTAATTTTTAACTGCGAATAACCTTTATAAGGTTTTTTAATATTGTTATTTTATGATATCAGTTATAGGCGCTGGACCGGCTGGAAGCTATGCAGCTAGTTTACTAGCCAAGGATCATGATGTTAATTTATATGAAGAGCATGATCAAATTGGAGTTCCATTTCAATGCACAGGTATCCTGACTAGTACAATTGATGGCTTGATAAACATTCCAGATAAATTAATTGTAAACCGATTAAAGAAAGTTAGATTATATTCGCCAAAAGGAAATAATCTAGAAATTAAATTAAAAAACCAGGATTTGTTGATTGACAGAATAGCTTTTGATAAATATTTGGCAGAAATTGCTGTTAAAAATGGCGCTAAATTGCATTATGATCATAGGCTTATGGGTTTAGAAGACAACAAATTAAAATTTAAAAATGGAATTGTTGAATCAGATTGCATAATTGGAGCAGATGGCCCATTGTCTGTTGTAGCAAGATCATCTGGTTTATTTGGCAGAAGAGAGTTTTTCTTGGGTAAGCAATTTAGAACAAGTTTAAAAGAACCAATGGATAAAGATACATTCGAAGTTTATTTTGGTGCCGCTCCAGATTTTTTTGGGTGGATTGTTCCTGAAGATGAAAATATTGTAAGAATCGGCATTGCGACAACCCAAAAAGATGTTAATTTTTACTTTAATAAATTTATTAAGAATAAGATTAAAGGCGATTTATGTGAATGTCAAGCAGGTCTGATTCCTGTATATAATCCTAAAATAAAAACAAGCTTAAAAACTAAACACTATTCTATTTATTTAGTCGGAGATGCAGCTACTCAAGTTAAGG
>CAYWWS010000049.1:285-3595 GCA_964462105.1 Candidatus Woesearchaeota archaeon | reverse complement strand
CGGCAGTTGTCAAGGCATCCATGGAGGAAGATAGTGTACTGAGGCTATTAATTATAATAGAGATTATGAAACTATAAGGAAAAAACATCTTGGTAAAGAACTTTATTCTCACTTGATTATTAAAAAAATCTTATACAATTTCAGTAATGAAGATTATGAAAAGCTGTTTTCTTTGTTAAATGAAGACCTTGGTAAGTTTAATAGAGATAACGTAATTAAGAGTTTATTTAGTCTTATAATAAGAAAACCAATGTTTCCTTTGTTTATAGCCAGTAAAGCAAAATATTTATATAGGTAAATCCGCAATTTTATGGATGAATATGTGGCATTTAGTAAAAAAAGAGCATATCTTTACTTTTTTGGTGATTCTTGTAGCTTTCGTGATTTTTAATTATTTTAACTTTAATTTTAATAGCTTGGTTTATTATGATGATCAAACTTGCGTAAATCAAGGTTATCAATGTTGTACTAAAGGAATAAATCCAAACGTGCAATATGATAGAACTTGTACATTAGATAAAAGCTGTTATGAATATTGTTCTAATAATGAAGCTAAACTATTTGAGGGGATTAAGACTATAACTGGTTTGGGCTCGTTGGATTTTATTAAGGAAGGTTTTTCAAGTGATAAAATTACTGGCAAAACCGTTTATGATTCCAGCCCAGGTTCTATTACAAATGACGATATTGCGATTACAAGCCTAACCCAAATTGAGAACAATCAAGCAGAGTTAGTATTTGATGTAAGCAATGATGTATTAAACGCAGGAAGTAGCAGTTGTTATATCTCTTGGGGAGACGGTCAATCAGAGTATCTTAATCTACAATCTTACCCAAATCCATATGTTAAAGTCCATCAGTTTTCATCACCTGGAACTAAAAACGTATATGTAAGATGCGAGGTTTACGATAGTGCGGTAGGATATCCAACCTCTATAATTGCATCGCAAAACATTGCATTGCAATCTTCAGTAATAACTGGTATACCGCAGATATCAATAACAAGTTTAGGCGGCAGCCCTAATACCAATAATCCAAGTACTAACGGTTATGTATATGCTCGTCTAAATGTAACTGATTACACTAAGTTTAGTAATTGCGCATTAAATTGGGATCAAAGCAAAGCCGATATTAAATGGCGCACTAAGCCTTTACTAGACAACATCATTGTTGCAGCTAATGATCAAGACATTTATACTGCAAGCGGTTTGAAAACAGTCTATTTTAGATGCATTGCTAACGACGGAACAGTTAGAGAGGTTTTTAAGACTGTACAAATTAATCTTGGTGGTGTAAGCGTTGGTGTAGGTGTAATTGAAAACTATTTTAGGGATGGTTTATTTGGGTTAAATATTGATTGCAACGCTCCTGGAGGTATCTGCAATGGCACTACTTTAGATCAAGTTAATGATAGGGCAAGTTGTACTAGTGCTTCTATGTGCGTATTTAGAGGCCAATGCTATCAACCTGGAGGTTTATTAGATATAAAAGATGCGCTTAACAACGATTACGACTCTAGTTTGGACAATGAAATATGTGTAAGTTATTACGCAGATTCGACAAGACAATCTAGTGTTGGATCTTGGATAGATCAAGATGTTGGTGATGGCAACATAGGTTATGGACTAGGTCAATATTGTGAACAAAAATTTGTTAATAACGCTTGGACTCAATCTGGTTATAAATGGATTAGTTCTGGAGTAAAATGCCAGCAGGCACAAAGATGGGGAAATCTATCACTTGATTATTGTGATGATACTGCAGCAGGCTTGTCTAATACAGGAGCATTGGGAGAGGGGGTAACCTCTAATTACTGTTGCGGTGATGACCCTAATGAATATTATATAACAACTAATGGCAAAAGCGCTTGTTGTGCAACTCAATCTGCAACAGTAGACAGCAATGGAAATTGTATAGGGAATGTTCCTCAATCTTTTGGCAATATTGATGTAAACTTTATCTCGACTAATCCTCAGAATAAAACATTACATTATAGCAATGTTGATGTATTTTGTAAACTTTCCACAGCAGAGACTTCAACAACGATCAGAAATTGTTTAAGTGCAAGCATAAATGATATACAATGCACTTTTACAAGATTAAGAGCAGATAATTTGGCTGAATTTAGAGATTGTGCTCTTGGAGGATTGTTAGGCAACGTTACAGCACAATGTTTGGTAAAGGATAGCTGTATTTCTACAACACCTTCTACTAGATCAAGAACAACAAGTTTAATAATTACTCAACCGAAAATATGCAAGCAAGGCGATACTGAAAAAGATGCTATAATTAAGAGATTAGAAATAATAGATTTGAACTTGAATAAGGACGAGTTTGATGTAGGCTCCTCATTGAAATTGGAGATCGATATTAATAAAGACAGCTCATTTAGAAGAAGTGTAGATTTGAGTTTAGAAGCTGTTATTTATGATTTAACAACTAGTAAAATCGTTGTTGAGAAAAAATCCAGTTTGATTATTGGTTCTAGAGAAGATGAGAAAAGTTATACCATGAATTTTACTATCCCTAGAAAAGAATTTATGGATGATGACGATGTTTATAGGTTATACGTTAAAGCTTATGAATCTGGAAAAGAGGATAGTTTATGCGTAGAATATTTAGATGGGATGCCGATATCCATAGGAAATATTGATAATGCTGATGAAGAAAAAATAAATGATACAGTTCAGGCTTTGGATAAAGACAAAGACGGCTATAATACAAATTTAGATTGCAATGACAATAATGTATTGATTAACCCTGGAGCATCAGAAATTTGCGGTGATAATATTGATAATAACTGTAATGGGAAATCTGATGAAAACTGTATAATAACACCGCAGCCTATACAGGTAGCAGATTCTGATAGCGATGGAATTGATGATGATTGGGAAATTGCGTTTTTTGGAGATTTAATAACTTCGAACTCAAAAACAGACTTTGATAAAGATGGTATATTGGATAAAGAAGAATTTCTATTAAATAAGGATCCTACTGTACCAGATAAACAGGGCAATAGTTTATTAGCAACGTTTGCTATAATTATAGTTGTAATTGTTTTACTGGTGCTTGGTTACTTGTTAATCAAAAAGAAACCAAAGAAACTTAATATTTCAAATGCCAAAAACACAAATGAACTTGAAGATTACATAAAAAGAACTTTGAGAAAAGGTTATAAAAAGCAACAGATAACCAATATATTATTAACAAAAGGTTGGCATAAGAGCGAGGTAGAAAATGCATTTAAGAAAGTTGAACAAGAAATGTGATTCCCAAACAATTAGTGCCGGACCTATTGCAGTTTTAGTAT
>CAYWWS010000049.1:0-275 GCA_964462105.1 Candidatus Woesearchaeota archaeon | reverse complement strand
CTGATTCCGCCAGAAGATAGAAATGCCCTATTAAACCAAACCGGCAATATTAAGGATAACGAGCGAGCAGGCGAGAGTTTATATTTATTGGAGCCCAAAAATCCAGGTGTAATAAAGCCTTTTGCAAGTGATACAGAAATTCAAGATATAGATTCTGTCAATGTCTTTATAAGGGATGAGCCGGATATTAATTTATTATCAAATTCATTGTTTATAAGCAAGAGCACTTTCAGTGAAACTTCGAAAAAATTAAGTTTTAAATCCGAGGAACTAGA
>CAYWWS010000048.1:0-4557 GCA_964462105.1 Candidatus Woesearchaeota archaeon | reverse complement strand
ATAACATCTTTCAAAATCTATTAATATAACTTTTTTATTTATTAGAATATGCTTATATGGGTTATGCATCTCTAGCTTATTTATCTTTAATTTATCAAGTATTCTACATTGCTTCATTACGCTTGTTATAACATTCAATATGGATTTCTTATTAGCAGTTTTAACGAAATCTAATATCTTAACACCGTTAACGAATTTGTAAACTAAAACTTCTTTGTTATTAAAAATATATTTTGGACCAATTCCATGCTTATTAACCAGCTTCAACCATCTAGCTTCTTGATTAGCTTTATTACTGTATTTTAAAGATAATTTATATTTATTTAATATTCCAGTGTACACTCGCGATCTTTTCCCTTTAGCTAGAAACTTTATATTCCTTATTTTTTTAATATCCATACTGTAATTTAATAGAAACCTATTTAAATGAATTTCCTATTTGTTATAAATATGGAAAAGAGGGCAACATTATTTATCTTAATCTTAATATTGTCTGTAGGTTTTGTCTCTGCTGCACAGGTAGATAAAGACAAAGCTCTTTCCTGGATTAATCAAAATATAAATGTTAATTCTAACATAAGGGATGTTTCCCTTGCTTTATTAGCGTTGCAGTCATCAAATTACTCGTCTAAGATACAAACTTTAATAACTGGTTTGCAAGCTCGAATGGATGAATTAGGCTGCTTCCCTAAGGGCAATTGCAATGTACGAGATACTTCTTTAGCACTTATTGCATTGCAGTCTTATGCTAAACCAGTTGATAAAACAGCTAAATGGCTTCAGGATTCTAGCAGCTCATCAGGCTCATTTGAGAACTGGTTTATTCAAGTTACAACAAAGAATAGCGGTTCATGTATCTTATCTTCGGGAAATTCTGTAAAAAATATAACTATTAATGACAATCAAAATACAGATTGTGGCAGTCCGTGGATATCAGTTGGACCTGGTCAATGCTTTGAGTTAGGAGAAAACGTAATTAGTGAGGTAACAGTTGATTGTTCATCATTAGATGATCCGGATGTTAAGATTTCATTATTAAAAGTAAATGGCAATGAATTTACTATTCTTTCTCAACCGCAAGGAAGCTATGTAACATTGCTTATAAATAATGCTTGTTGGGGTCAGGACAAAGATTCTTCATGCGATCTAGATTCAACAGCATATGCTTATTGGGCTTTGTCCAAATATTCTAGAATAGAAGAACCGCCTTTTTTGGCTACTGCCCAGAATAAAGATGCTTTGCATTACTCAATTTTATACCAGATAACAAATCAGAATGCTTATTATAAGTGGTTAATAGAGAATCAAGGTATAGATGGCTCTTGGAGCGATCAAAGTGTATTTAAAACAACTGTAGCAATAAATAGCTTGCTTAATTCTGGTAACTTAACCAAATCTACTAATTGGTTGGCTTCGCAGCAAAGGGATACAGGCTCATTTAATAACGATGTTGGAGATACAGCCGCTGTAGTTTATTTTACCACACTCAAATCTAGTAAATCCTCTAGCATTGGGGCAATTGGTTATTGCGGTGATGACTTCGCAGATTCTGATTTAGGAGAAGAATGTGACGGTGAAGATGATGATGCATGTCCAAGGCAGTGTACTAGTTCTTGTAAATGCCCTGTAAAAGAGGAAGCTTGTGTAACGCAGGATGATTGTACACCTTTATATTGCGATGCAACATCTGGAAGGTGTGTAGAATGCTTGAGAAACAGCGATTGCAGTGATAATGAGGTATGCAATGCAAATACTAATTCTTGTGAGTCTATTGAGATAACACCTCGTCCAGAACCAAGCAAAGGATTTCCGTTTGGTACCTTATTTACAATAATGGGAATAATTATTGTTATTGTTGCTATTTACTTTGTTTATAATAGATTTTTAAAAAAGACTAAACCTACTGGAGAGAAACCAGCTTATTTAAAAGATAATAAACCAAAACCTAGTAATGTCGTTGCTCATCAAAAACCTGTTAAACGATATAATCCACAAGATCAGCATCTAGAGGAAGAATTAGATAGGTCTATAAGAGAAGCCCAACAGTTACTAAAAAGGAAATAAAAAATTTAATAAACAGCAATAAAATGTTAGTTTCATGTGGAAAAGAGGTGTTTATCTGTTTGTTTTTGTCTTAGTAATAAACTTAGTTTCAGCTTCTGGTATAGAATTTGAGAGGGATTCTTACTATCCAGGTGAAACTTTACAGGCTAAAATAGATTTTAATTTTTCTTTGCAAAGACCTTTAACGCAATCTAACCTAGAATTAAGTAAAGACAGCCAACTAATAAAAACAGCACCTTTTATCAAGCAGATTAGCAACAATAGCTATTACCTATATTTTCAAATCCCCACAAGTTTAGATGCAGGAACCTACGATCTAATAATAAATGATATTTATTACATAGATGGTATATTAAAAACAACTTCTATAATAAGCAATTTTTCTATAATCACTTTGGATAAAGGTTATAAATATTTATTAAATAATCAAAATGCAGATGGATCTTTCGGAAATATAATCGAAACTTCTTTATCATCTATTGCATTAAATAATATAGGCTATACTAATAGCTCTAATAAGGCTGTTGCATGGTTATTAAGCCAGCAAGATATTAACGGTTGCTTCCCTAAGGGCAATTGCAATGTACGAGACACTTCATTTGCTTTATTAGCCTTGAATAAATTTAATAAAGATACCATTAAGACTAAAAATTGGTTATTAGACTCATCGAATAACTTTAATCTTGGAACATGGGCTTTAGATATAAAAAGCAATGCAACAGGAATATGCATCTTGAATGGACAAGAAATTAACATAACAAAAACATTTTCACAGAAATTAATACAACCAGCAATTAGCCTTGATTGCAACAAACTTAATCAATCTGTTAATTTGAGTATAAGCCATTCATATCTAGGAACAGTTTATAGTAATCTGGTTAATCTCAATGGAAAAACCATTAGTTATAATATTAATGATAATGGGTGCTTTGGTGTTTCTTATAAAAGCGACTGTGATTATTTAAGCACGGCTTATGCTGCATGGATTTTAAACCAGATCGATTCTTATAATGATTTAGAATATTTAACAACTAATATATCAGAGACCTCAACTTTACAGCATGCTTTATTATATTTAATTGCTAATGATCAAGATGCTCTAAATTGGTTATTAAACAATAAACAAAATGAAGCATGGGGAAAATTCTCAGCTTCTATATCCAATGGCCAGAACGATGTATTTACTTCATCCTTCGTATTTTTAGCTTTAAAAGAGAAAGGTAATTTAACAGATACGCTTAACTGGCTTAGAAATCAGCCTAATGCAAATGTATTGGATACAGCTATTAAATTATATGCAACTTATTCTAATGAAGCTTTAACACCGATAGTTTCAGTAAATCCAGGTTATATTGATTCTTATGATGTTTCATTTACAATAGAAAACAAGAACGACTTGCCAATACAAATTGATTTAGAAACACCTTTAGGTGTAACCTCTGACAGAAGTTCTTTTATCCTAATTAACAAAGACAGTTTTAAAATTAAAATAGATAAAAACAAATTTAATGGCGGACAACTAAATTTAAAATACGGTTCGAATAGTTATGACATTCCAATATTTTTAGAAGGTATGCCTGTAGTAGAAGATGAGGAAGAGCCTATTCTAGACAGCACTTACTTAGAGCTTATTGGCGTAGCCTCGCAGATAAAAGAGACACTATCTAAAAATCAGTCAAAGCAAGCTATGCTTAAGGTTAGAAATAATCAAAGAACTCCAGTTTCCAATATCGCTATAGAAGTCAAAGGCGAAATTAGTAATATTATCATATTTCCTAGCAGAATAGCTAGAATAAACCCAAATGAAATAATAGAACTAAACTTATCAATAAACAACAATAGAAATGCAAAAGTAAAAATATACACCGGTTCTATTATATTTAAAAATCAGGATTTTAATCTGGAACTGCCGGTAACAGTCGATATAAAAGAGGCTATAGAACAAATTAAGCAAGATAAAGAAGTAAAAGTAGTTGAACCTAATAAAAAATCAAAATTGTATTGGATAATTCCATTTGCAATTATATTTTTAATAGGCATCATAATATTCTTTAAGACTAAAAAACCAAAGACTGAGTCATTTGATACATTCTTAAAATCTATAGAGGGAAAATAGCTATTTTTTTTCTTCTATTTCCTTTTTAAGCAAGCTATTGGCAGCTTTTAAGTTCTTCATCAACATATCATATTCATGAAGGCGACCAACCATGTCATTCAATAACTCATTGATATTATTATTATTTATATCAAGTTTATCCGGTTTTATTATTTCTACAGAACTTGGCATGTAATCAAAGCAGAAACCAAATAAATCTTCCAGTTTTTCAAAGTTTATTGTTACCTCTGTGAATGTACTCCAAAATTTGTCTAATTGCTTTGTTTCGAATATATTATACCTTATTACTTTAAAAGAACCTTTGATCTTTTCAACTACTTTGTTCATTACCTCTTCTACATGCTCTTTTGGAGCACCGACGAGTTCTATAATGCATA
>CAYWWS010000047.1:4046-4599 GCA_964462105.1 Candidatus Woesearchaeota archaeon | reverse complement strand
AAAGTACAATAATAAAATTATTAAACCAGAATCAGAACCTTCATTAAGCGGTCACCATGTGACTGGTATTTTAGTATTTAGCACAGAGACAAAACCTGATAAATTTTCTGTTATAATTAAAAATATTCCAAATATAAATGAAAGGACATTTACATGGGGCTAATATGAATTACAATTTAAATAAATCTTCAATAGCGATTATCGTTTTGATTAGGGTAGTGCTTGGTTGGCTTATGTTTTATTCAGGCATAACTAAACTACTAGAACCTGGTTGGAGTGCCGCTGGTTTTTTACAAAACTCAACATACGGCCCTCTTAAAGATTTATTTCTTGTTTTTGCAAGCAATCCAGTTGTTGATAGTTTAGTAATGTTTGGTTTAACATTGATTGGTTTATCATTAATACTTGGTTTATTTGTAAAACTATCTTCATTTTTTGGCATAATCCTAATGATTTTATTTTACTTGCCAAGATTTCCACCTCAGACAGGGGTAGTTGATCAGCACATAATTTACATATTGCTGTTCTTTATGTTTATCATTATTGGTGCTGG
>CAYWWS010000047.1:2083-4036 GCA_964462105.1 Candidatus Woesearchaeota archaeon | reverse complement strand
AGATTATTATATTAGGAAATCGAAATTTGTTAAGAATAATGTTTTTAGAGCTTTATTTGGATGAAAAGTTTTATATGAGATAAATACTTGCGGTATAAAATGAAGAATAAAAATATAATAGTACCAATTTCTGGAATGCATTGCGCCACATGCGCTTTATCTATAGAAAAAGCTCTAAAAAATACGAAAGGTGTTTTAAAAGCAAATGTTAATTACTCATCTGAAAAAGCAAATATAGAGTATAATTCCAATCTAGTAAATGAAACTAAGTTGTTTGATGTTATAAAAAATACAGGTTATACTCCAATTATGGCAAATGAGAGTCCTCAAGGCATTTCTGAAATAAAACTGAGAGTTGTTGGAATGGATAACCCCCATTGTGTGCATACAGTTGACAATGCTTTATCGACATTAAAAGGCATCATCAGCAAGGAACTTTTAGTTAATGAAAAAGCAACTATTAAGTATGATTCAAATAAAGTTACTCTAGATAAAATAAAAAGAACAATCAAACAATCTGGTTACGAGCCTGTTGAAGAGGGGTCTTTAGATTTAGAAAAAGAAGCAAGAGAAAAAGAAATTAGAAAATTAAAGCTAGAGACTTTAATTAGTTTCTTGCTGGGAATCCCAGTATTTATATTAGCCTTTCCTGAAATATTCAAAATAATAGTTCCTTATGTCAATTATATTTTATTTGTTTTAGCAAGTCCAGTACAATTGTATATTGCTAGAAGATTTTATATCGGTGCTTGGATTGGTCTTAAGAATAAAACAGCCAACATGGATACATTAATAGCTGTTGGCACTTCAGCTGCCTATGTATATAGCTTGTTATCTACATTCCTGCCTAACACGTTTAATGGTAATGTTTATTACGAGCTTGCAGTTTTAATCATTGCATTTGTTATATTGGGAAAATACTTTGAAGCACTAATGAAAGGAAGGGCTTCTGAAGCAATAAAGAAATTGATGGGATTACAGGTAAAATATGCTTTAGTATTAAGAAATGGGAAAGAAGTTAAAATCCCGATAGAAGAAGTTAAAGTTAATGATGTCTTAATTGTTAAGCCTGGTGATAAAATTCCTGTTGATGGCGTTGTAATAAAAGGAGATTCTTCTGTTGATGAGTCAATGATCACTGGGGAGAGTATTCCTGTAGAGAAAAAAGCCAATGATAAGGTTATAGGCTCAACAATAAATAAAAATGGCGTATTAACTATTAAAGCTACAAAAGTTGGCAAGGATACTGTTCTAGCTAGCATTATAAAATTAGTTGAGGATGCTCAAGGTTCAAAGGCACCTATTCAAAGACTTGCTGATAAAGTTTCCTCCATATTTGTTCCAGTCGTTGTTATTGTAGCTATAACCTCTTCTATAATCTGGCTTTTATTCGGAATGCCGTTTATATTTGCATTAACTATATTCATAGCTGTATTGATCATTGCCTGTCCTTGTGCATTGGGTTTGGCAACACCAATGGCAATAATGGTCGGCACTGGAAAGGGCGCTGAAAACGGAATTTTATTTAAAGATGCTTCAGCTTTAGAAATGGCCCATAAAGTAGACACAATAATATTTGATAAGACTGGAACTTTAACAAAAGGCAAACCAAAGGTTACTGATGTATTGCCAATAAAAATTTCCAGCAAAGAATTAGTAAAATTAGCAAGCATCCCTGAAAAAGGCTCTCAGCATCCAATATCTGAAGCTATACTTAACGAAGCTAAAAGATTGAAGATTAAGATTCCTAACGGAAGCTTATTTAAGACATATTCTGGTAAGGGTGTAAAAGCAGCTTACAATAATAAAGTAATTTTAAACGGCAATAAGAAATTTATGCTTGAAAATAAAATTAATATAAATAACATTAAAGAATCTGTAGAGAAACTGGAAAATGATGGAAAGACTGTAACTATTGTTTCTCTAAATAAAAATTTGATTGGAATTATTGCT
>CAYWWS010000047.1:0-2073 GCA_964462105.1 Candidatus Woesearchaeota archaeon | reverse complement strand
TCAAAAGAAGCAGTAAAAAGATTGCATGAAATGGGCAAGGAAATAATTATGATTACTGGCGACAATGAAAGAACCGGCAAAGCAATAGCAAGACAGATAGGTATAAATAATGTATTGGCTGAAGTTTTGCCAGAGGATAAATCAAAAGAAATAAAGAGATTACAAAAGCAAGGAAAGATAGTTGCAATGGTTGGTGATGGAATTAATGATGCTCCTGCATTGGCGCAAGCAGATGTAGGCATTGCAATAGGATCTGGCACAGATGTTGCTTTAGAAACAGGAAATATCGTGTTAATTAAAGATGACTTAAGAGACGTTGTTACTTCCATAGACTTGAGCAATTACACAATTAAAAAGATTAAACAGAATTTATTCTGGGCTTTTGCCTATAATAGTGCTGGAGTTCCAATAGCTGCAGGAATCTTATACCCCTTTATAGGGTTTTTATTAAATCCGATAATAGCTGCCATAGCAATGGCTGCAAGTTCTATTAGTGTTGTTGGAAATTCTTTGTTAATGAAAACTTATAGATTTAAAGGAGGTAAATAAAATGAAAAAAATATTAGCAATGTTATTTGTTGGTATATTGTTGAGTATAAGCTTAGTATCCGCTATTGAAGATCATCAGGTTATAGTGGAAGAGGGCAAAAAGTTAGTGGATAGTGAAATTAGTTGTGATAAATTAACAGACGAGCAATTAGAAACTATTGGTGAATATTTTATGGAGCAAATGCACCCTGGAGAAGCCCATGAAATTATGGATGAAATGATGGGAGGAGGAGGTTCCGAATCTTTGAAACAAGTACATATTAACATGGCAAGAAGATTATACTGTAATGATAATATTTATGTTGGCTATGGGATGATGAATGGAGGAATGATGGGTATGATGGGGGGAAATATGATGGGAAATCCGGGTTACGGTTTTGGATATTGGAATTTTATCAATATATTGTATTTACTTCTATTAATTGGAATTATAACCTTAGTCTACTTAGGAATTGTAAAATTATGGAAAAGTACGAGAGATAAAGGTGGTAGAAAATGAATGTTGATGATTTTGCATACATTGTTGAAACCAATAAAAGTTTTGATGAAGCAGTTATATCAATTCTAAAATCTGTTGAACAAAAAGGCTGGACATTATTTCAGATTTATGATATAAAGGAAAGATTAGCTGCTAAAGGATTTGAACAAAAGCCGTTAAAGATAATAGAGATTTGCTCTGGAAAATACGCCAATCAATTTTTAAGCAAAAACAGATTAATCTCTCTTTGCATGCCATGTAAAATCAATGTCTTGGAAGAAAATGGAAAAATTAAGATTGTTGGAATGAAGCCAACTGTCATCTCTCAGTTCTTTCCAGAAGTTAGTTATGAAGAAGCCGAGCTGGTAGAAAAAAATGTTAAGGAAATTATTGACAATTCAAAGTAATGGCTAAATAGAGAAAAATTTAAATAACTTATAAACAATGTTAAATATAAAAGATTGTTTATAGTTTATAAAAAAGAGGTGGTATGATGATAAAACAGAACTTGGGTAAATTGGACAGAATATTGCGTTTCGCACTGGCATTTTGGTGGTTGGGTCCATTCGCTCCAATATATAGTGTATCATGGGTAAATTGGCTTGTCTTTATTCTTGGTTGGATTGCACTTATAGAAAGTTTAATTGGTTGGTGTGGATTGCATAGTATTTTTAGAATAAAAAATAAAAATTAATAGATTAGTCAGAAAATAAATAGAGGTGATAAAAATAAAATCATTAAAATTAGACGAATTAGCTTTAGGTTATGCAGGAGCTATAATATCAGCTGCTTGCATATTGCTATTTGGAATTTTTGGTGGTATGAGTCTCTATATGATGCCTATGATGAGACAGTGGGCTATGGGACTGGTATGGAGCCCTTTTGGCATATTTGTAGGATTAATTCAAGCCGCCATTATTGGTTTTATAGTCGGCTACGCTGTGGCATGGCTATACAATAAATTTGCCAAATAAAAAATGAATGAGTGGTTATTTTTTTCTTTAATTCTTCTTTTTATATGGTGCATTTTCTATTTATTTAAACCA
>CAYWWS010000046.1:0-4607 GCA_964462105.1 Candidatus Woesearchaeota archaeon | reverse complement strand
AAAAAGATGGTTTAGACGTGTTAATCATGGGTGAGGCAGAGGATGCTGTTGTAGAGCTAGCAAATGCATTAGAAAAAGGCAAGGATATTACCAAGATAAAGAACTTAATTGTCAAAAAGAATGGCAAGATCTATAAAAATGAAATGAGGCCTTTAAGGCATGATTTAGATGATTTTCCAATGGCTGATAGAGAGATAGTATACGAACATGACTTATGGAAAAATCAGCCAATCAGGCACTTTATGACTGTAAGAGGATGCGCTTACAAATGCACTTACTGCTATAACCATACAATTGCAAGGATGTACAAGGACAAGGGCAACTGGGTTAGATGGAGAAACGTAGATAAGGTAATTGAAGAAGTAAAGCATGTAATGAATAAATATCCTGGAAAATTTGTTTATTTTCAAGATGATATATTCATTATGAATAAGCCCTGGCTAAAAGAATTCTCTGAAAAATATCCAAAAGAAGTTGGAATCCCTTTCCATTGCCATGTAAGGCCTAATTTAGTAGATAAAGAATCTGCAAGGCTCTTAAAACAAGCTGGATGTTATAGCGTCCATATGGCACTAGAAGCAGCTGATGACTATGTCAGAAATGATATCTTAAAAAGAGAAATGTCAAAACAAACAGTTTATGATGCTGCAAAACATCTAAAGAAATATGGAATCAGATTGATGCTGCAGAACATGCTGGGCTTACCTGGAGGTTCTCTAGACAAGGATTTACAAACTCTAACGATGAATATTAAGATTAAGCCTTTGTATGCCTGGTGCTCAATATTCCAGCCTTACCCAGGAAATGATTTAACAAAGATTGCTGGTGATATGGGCTTGCTAAAAGGCAACTATGATGATATAAGTGAGAAATTTTTTGAAAATACTGTATTAAAAATAAAAGATAAAAACCAGATAAAGAATCTGCAAAGATTATTTGCAATAGCATCAGATTTGCCTATATTATATTACTCTAAGATATTACATTTATTGATAAATATGCCTGATAATAAGCATATAAGTAAGTTGTATAACTGGATATATTCTAAACATAGAAGTTACTAAGATAATAAATTGTATGGTCTGGAACTTAGCTAGAATTTTTAAAGTTTCTGTCCTTGTAAGATAATATGATTTCAATTATTATCACAGCATTTAAAGAACCAGATACTATAGGGATGGCAATAGAGTCTTTTTTGCATCAAGATATCAAGGAAGAATACGAGATAATTGTAAGTTGTCCTGATGAAGAAACGAGCAAAATTGTAAAGGATTATTCTAAAAAATTCAGACAAGTAAAACGCTATAAAGATCCTGGTCAGGGTAAGATGCTGGCCTTGAATCTGATGCTAGAGAAAGTTAAAGGTAATATAATTATAATTAGTGATGGTGATGTTTACGTTGATAATAAATCAATTAATAAATTACTAGATGCATTTAAAGATGAAAATGTTGGTTGTATCTCCGGCAGACCAGTATCATTGAATTCTAGAAATAATTTGCTTGGTTATTGGAGCCATCTATTATTAGACGCAGGTGCCCATTGGACCAGATTGCAGAGAAGCAAGAAAGAAAAGTACATCACTTGCACTGGTTATCTTATAGCTTTTAGGAATAATATTATAAAAAGTTTTCCGAGGGATGTACCAGAAGATGCTGTAATTCCTTTTATATTTATGGAGAAAGGGTATAAAATTAAATATGTTCCAGAAGCAAAAGTTTTTATTAAATACCCAACAACAATTAATGACTGGATTGAACAGAAAAAGAGAGTATCTAAAGCCTATCAAAATTTGAAAAAAATTAGAGTAAATGGAAAAAAAGTTCCTATGATGAAATCGTTTCTAAACGAAGTATTTTATGGTTGGTATAAAGCCTTATCTTATCCAAATACTATTAAAGAATTTTATTGGTCTTTACTATTGTTCCCGGCAAGATTGTATATGTGGATACTGACTTTTATAGAAGCTGATATAAAAAAAGATGTTCATAGAGATTCATGGAAAAGAGTTGAAAGTACAAAATGAAGATTTCTATGTTTATCCCAATTTATAATGAAGAAAAGATTCTAGAAAATAATATAAAAAGAATTCTTTAATGATTTCGAGATTATAATAGTAGATGATAATTCAAGAGATAATTCTCAAAATATTATAAAATTAATATGCCAGAAAAATAAAAAAATAAGATATATACATTATAACAATGGTCCGTCAAGAAGGGAAAATCTTGCAGAGGCATGTAAATTCGCTAAAGGAGAGATTATTGCGTTTATGGACATGGATATTCCAGTTGACTTAGATTCTTTAAAAAAATTAATTAATAGCGTTAAAAATAGTTATGATCTATCAACTGGCAGCAGATACTTGTATAGATCGACTGTTAAACGATCATTATGGAGACATGCAATAAGTATTATTTATAATCTATTTATGAAATTTTATTTTGGTTCTATGATAAAAGACCATCAATGTGGCTTTAAAGCATTTAAAAGAAATGTAATATTAAAATTAATTGATAAGCTTGGTTATGATAGTAAGTTTAAACGTGGATGGTTCTGGGATGTCGAATTACTAATAAGAGCTCAAAAATACGGTTATAATATATACGAATTTCCAGTGCAATGGAAAGCTGGAGAAAAAAGTACATTCAATATTAAACGAGAATTAAAAATGATCCCTTACATACTAGCTTTAAGGTTTAAGCTCTAACAACTAAATATTGCTTTAATCTTTTTGTTAAAAATTTAAATTGATCGAAAGATTTAATTCTAGATAGATTATGTAGCAATATTCTAGGCCTTAAATAAAATCTTAAGAATGCATACCTCTGCAAACTTTTCAGTTCCTTTTCAGTCATTCCGTTTGTGACATAAGGAACAGATGCTGTATGCAGTTTCTTATAATCTAAATGATCTAATTCCCCTTTTTCTTTTAATAGGTTATAACTTTCAGTCCCAGGAAGTGGAATATAATTTCCAAATTGGGCTCCGTCTAAAGGAAGTTCTAAAGCGAATTTGATTGTTTTCATTATAGTTTCCCTGGTTTCAGTAGGGTAACCAATAATAAAGAATCCTTTTACTTCAAATCCTACTTTCTTTAATAATCTAACTTTATCTCTTACTACTTCTATGGTTAACTGCTTTTTCATATCTTCCAAGATTTTATTATCGCCTGATTCTATAGCTACAGAAGCAGTATAACATCCTGCTTGCTTCATTATTCTTAACATATTCTCATTTAAACTGTCTATCCTTAAACCAGATGCACAAAACCAAGGTAGATCAATTTTTTCTTCAATTAATTTTTCGCAGAATTTTCTTACATAATGCCTGTTCATAGTAAAATTATCATCTTCTATATGGAATTCCTGAATGCCATATTTTTCTTTTAACATCTTTAATTCTTTTACAACAATTTCAGGGCTTCTATAACGCATTTTATAGCCAACAACATCCTTGACTGCACAAAAAGTGCATCTATATGGACAACCCCTAGAAACTATTATTGGCGCTACTGGAAATCTGGAAGCAAATCCGCCATGCGGTGCTTGAGGATATTCATCTGGTGGAATTAAGTCCCAGGCAGGAATGCCTAATTCATCTAAATCTTCTAGGAATAACTGTTCATTTATAATTAAATCCTTGTTTTTTCTCCAGATTAATCCGGGGATATTTTCTAATTTGCCTTTACCTTTATCCAGATAAGCAACTAATTTAAGAAAGCCAATCTCTGATTCCCCCTTAAAACCGAAATCAATATTATCATCAAAAAAAGTTTGATGAGGCATAGAACTTGTGTGAGGTCCGCCAATCACTATTTTTGCTTTTGGATTTACATTTTTTATGTATTTTATACTTGTTTTAATATTATCCAAGTCAAGTGTAAAAGCTGACATGCCGATAATATCAAACTCTTTTTTCCTTAATACATTTTCAAAGGTTTGCCAATCCATTATTTTCTGTTTTGGGCAATCAAGAATCTCTACATCATAATTACTTTCTCTTAAAGCAGTAGCTATCCATGCCAGGCCTATAGGCGGAGTGACATAAATTGTATTTATTACAGGCCTTATTAACAGAACTTTCATGAGATTTTATTGGCTAAAAGTCTTTTAAATATTTCTATACTATATTTAGCATGTTAAGTAGGGATAAAAATGTTAAAAGATTATGAAGATAAATATCATGTAATAGAAAAAGATAACTGGTGGTTTAGAGCAAGAAGGGACCTAATTACCAATATTCTAAGAGCTAATAAATCTAGTAAGATATTGGATGTTGGATGTTCTGGTGGTTTACTGCTGTTAAGATTAAAATCAATCGGCTATGATAATATTTACGGCTTGGATACAAGCAAGGATGCTATAAATATCTGTAAGAATAATGGATTAAAAAATGTCTTTGTTAGAGATGCTTTAACCACTAAATTTAAAGATGAAGAATTTGATTTAATAATAGCATCTGATATCCTGGAGCATATTAAGCAAGACTCGCTGGCTATAAAGGAATGGACTAGGATATTAAAAAAAGACGGAAAATTAATAATTTTTGTTCCAGCATTTCAATCTTTGTGGAGCGATCATGATGAGATAAATTATCATGTGAGA
>CAYWWS010000045.1:0-4845 GCA_964462105.1 Candidatus Woesearchaeota archaeon | reverse complement strand
AGAACAATGAGGTCTATAACTATAATGGGAAGAAAAGAAGGAGAATCTGTTGATTTTGCAAAATTAATTTATCCCCCAATGCAAGCAGCCGATATTTTTGCTCAAGGGTTAAATCTGGCTACTGCTGGTTTGGATCAAAGATCGGCGCATATTATTTCAAGAGAGACTGCTACCAAACTTAAGATAAAGCCTTTATTGAATAAGAAAGGAGAACATTACAAACCAATTGCAGTGCATCATCACCTCTTATTAGGATTAATAAAACCATCTATATGGCCAATTCCTAAAGAAAAACTGAGAGAGATTTGGTCTAATATGAAAATGAGCAAATCTATACCTAATTCAGCTGTTTTCATACATGATGAACCAGATATTATCAAAGAAAAGTTAAAAAATGCTTTTTGTCCAGCTGGAGAAATTAATTTTAATCCGATTTTAGATTGGACAAAATACTTACTATTTAGCAATAATAATGAATTAAAAGTAGAAAGGGATAAAAAATTTGGAGGAGATATTATATTTAATTCTTACAAAGAAGTTGAAAATAATTTTTTAAATAATTCCCTTCATCCGACTGACCTTAAAAACGCATTGGCAGACTATTTAATTAAGTTTTTAGAGCCTGCGAGAAAGCACTTTAAAAATCCAAAAATTAATAAAATGAAAATAGAGCTAGAAAATTTAAAAATTACGAGATAATTATAATTTAAAATCTATTGGAACACCATTACTAAAATCTATCTTTTTTGAGTAACCTTCTTTTATAAATAAATTTTCATGGTTTAAAAAGAAATCCCAATACTCATTTATCCAATTTTTCTTGGAGCCCAATTCCTTAGCCCACCCAGGTATAAATGGTTGATATCTGTCATCTTTTATAGGATAATTTCTTTTCAGATTTTTGATATCTTCTTCAATATTTAATTTATTTAATTCTTTTTTAATTTCTCTTTGAACTTCTAAACAATGTCTATATTCACCATAATCCTTAGATTTTACCCTTTCAGCTATTTTAATTAATGTATGAACTTTATCCGGTCTTATACTGTTACCCGCACCTTTAATCATAAAAGCTAATTGTTGAGCGATATCTTTTGCTGTATATCTTGGAGATAAATTAACTAAAGAAGCAGGTGCAAATCTAATTTCCTCTAAGTTATTCAAATCTTCATGGTATATTAAAGATAACTTTCTTTTATCTCTGCATAATGTGGGAACCAAATCTAAATTATTTATTAAAATATTATGTTTAAACAGATGTTCTGTTGCTAGACTTAATGCTATTGAATTATTTCTGTTAATGCTTGCATGACCATCTCCATCAAATAAACCTTGGAATAAAGCATCTTTATTACTAATTGAGTCAAATAAGCTTTGCGATATATTTTTTTGATAACCGCTTGTTTTAGTAATATTTCTTTTTGATATTACTTTATTTTCTTCTAAAAATTTAGCGAATATTGGTGAAAAACTTGATAGGTTTGTTTTAAAAGCCCATTTGTTTCTTGTATGCTTACATAAATAAGTTTTACTAATTTCTCTCTTATTTTTAAATATTTGAAGAAATTTCTGAATGAACTGCACGTACCAATAACCTTGAAAAGGATTTGAACTACCAACTTGGTAAGTATAAGATGAGTTTGAACCATTATTCCTTAGATGACCGTCCGATAGAAATAAACCCGTCCAATACGTGTTTTCTGGTGTAAATCTAAATTCATGTTGTGTATATAATGTTGGTGTTAAATCTTCATGCGAGTATTTTCTTAGTGTCCTTTGATCTATTGCTGTTATTTCAGCTATTTTTTGAGGTAGTACTCCAATTTTGAAGCAATTTTTTAAAGTGAATATTAGTTCATCCCAAAATTTATCATAAATATATAATTTACCACTCTTATCACTTATCCATATATTTTGAACTGGAGAACCTTTAGTTACTCTTTCATATAACTTGCAGGAAGGACAGAAATGTTTTTGCCCATGAATACAGTCTTTTAGATTTTTGTTAACTTTTAGAATTTCATCATCCTTTATGATAATTGGCTTTTTATTGTTATATAACCAAGAATCAGTCATCCTTGATTTAAAGTGACCATAAGAAATTTTTTCTATAGCTCTAGCTAGATTTCTTTTACATTTTGTTCTATGCCTCTCTTTTTCTATCCAATTCCAAAAAGACTCTGAAACTAAGTGAACATTCTTTCCACTCTTTCCAATGCAAGTTTTATACCAAAATTTATTTTCCAATTATAATCAACCTTTTTATTAATGCTGATTTTTCCTATCGTCGATAAAATTAAAATTTAATCGTTTATAAATTCTCTTAGCACACTTGTCTTTTGTGTCTCATATTGGCAAATATATAGTTTAGAAACATCATTTCATTGACTAGTTTGTGCATATAGTAAATAATTAGACAAATGTAAAGCAGATAATTCAACTAAACCTTAAATATTTGTCTAAATTTCTAAATCTATGAAAATATTAAAAATACCTAGTTCAGCTGGAGGCTTGGAAAATCCTGGAACTGAAAAAGCTCCCGATGAGATAGAAAAGCAGATTAGGAATATATGGCTTAGTGAGGATTACAACAAAAAAATTTTCACTTTTGATGCTTTGGAATTTAATGAGGAAAACAAAGAAGGCTTTGTTAAAAGATTAAAGGAAAGTCAGGCTGATATATTTCTTGGCGGAGATCATTCTTTAACTTATTACTTTTTTAAGGCTATAGCAAATAGAAATACTGGCTTGGTAATATTTGATGCTCACCCAGATGTTTATGAAAGCTTTGAATTTCCGACTTATGAAGATTGGCTATTCCATTTAATTAAAGATAGTTTAGTAAAACCGGAAAATATTATTTTAGTAGGATTAAGGAATTATCATGAAAAAGAAATCAAGTTTTTAAAAGAAAATAAGATTAAGTTTTTTACAATGAAACAGATTTATGAAAATATTCAAGATACTTGCGATTTAGTAATGGAGATATCAAGGCAGTTTGATAGATTATACTTAAGCATAGATATTGATGTTATAGACCCGGCATTTGCCCCAGGAGTTGGTTATCCAGAACCAGGTGGCTTAACAAGTAGAGAATTAATTTATTTTATTCAAAGATTAAAATTATTAAAAAATTTAAGTAAAGTCGATATAGTTGAAGTAAATCCTGATAAAGACATTAATAATATAACAAGCAGATTAGCTGCAAAGTTGATTTATGAATTAGCATGAGAGCTTTTATTGCAATAAATTTGCCTGAAGAAATTAAAGACATTTTATATAATCTTCAAGGTAAACTAAAAGGGATTGGAAAAGTAAATTGGATCCACAAGAAAAATTTACATCTAACTTTAAAGTTTCTTGGATATATTGATGAAGAGTCGTTAAATAAAGTTAATGAAACACTATCTAAAATAAAATTTAAACAGTTTGAATTAGCTTTAGATAAACTAGGGGCATTTTCGATAATTACGAAACCTAGAGTAATTTGGATTAGCGTTAAACCTTCACAAAAAGTCATTGAATTACAGCAAAAAATAGATGGAGAATTACTTAACCTTTTTCCAAAAAAACAGAAATTTGAAGCACATATAACCTTAGGCAGGATGAAATTAATAAAGGATAGAGAAATACTCAAAAAAATAAATGATTGTAATATAAAAGGAAACTTTGAAGTTAAGTCTTTTGAATTGATGGAGAGTAAATTAAGCAAAGAAGGTTCAAAATACTATGTTTTGGAAACATACAACTTAGAATAATAATCTTTATTAACTTTGGTAACTGCTTCTTAATTTTCAGGATTAAAATGCCTGAAAATGATATTATTCTTAAAACTAGAGTTACTGTAGAAGAATTAGTTGATAAAGACAGTCCAAGTAATAGTCACAGTTCATTTATGACTGCTAGACTGGAAAGAAAACAGAACGTTTTACTTGTTTATGGAAATGATAGATTACCTGCAGCTTTGATTTGGAATTACTTAGTTAACAAATATCCCAAGCTAGTTGGTGAAACTAGTTATATGTTTGTAAACAGTGAGCCACTTCCACAGATTCCTTATAGCGAATCTAGCATATTCATTCTAAGTTTACCTCATAGAGAATTTCTTGAAGTACCATCTAATTATTATATAATAGACATTAATAGATTGGAAGTAGTTAGAGTTTAAATATAAATTTCTTCCAGAACTTTTTTAATTTCAGCAGATTTTTTCTTTCCGATCTTATCAACTTCTTGCAAATCCTTTTCAGATGCATTTATTATGTTTTTGACATTGCCGAATCTTGCTAGTAAGGATTTTGCTATAGTTGGACCAATTCCAGGCAAAGATTCAATAATATACTCTTGCTGTTCTTTTAATGTCAAGGGCTTTCTTTTTGTTAATAAACTTAGAACCCTCTTGCTCTTTTCAAGCCTTTTTACAATAACTGCAATGTGGGCAGCAGTATCCCTATGATTTTTAGTATGTATTATTGGAACTTGGTAATCTAGGGCTATGCTGGTAAGCATCCCCCTTATTGCATTTGGGTGGAAATCTCTTAATTCGTATAAATTTTCCGAGCCTTCAATAATTAACAACGGAAATTCAAAATTTTCCTTTAAAACTATTAACTGATTAATTATTCTTTTGTCTATTATAGAATTTATAAAATCAGACTGGGTTTTTCTTTCAATACCTATCTCTTGAAACTTACCTTCTTGATTATCCCCGGTTATAATGTAGTCTGCTATAGGCAAAGATTTTACTTCAACATCTATTCCACGCTTAATTAATTCATTTAAAACTCCAGATCTTTAAAATATATTTTCTAGAATTTTTTCCAAATTTTTTTATTAAAGTAGGAT
>CAYWWS010000044.1:2765-4852 GCA_964462105.1 Candidatus Woesearchaeota archaeon | reverse complement strand
GTAAAATGTTACACAATAAATATTACCAAGTAATGAAATATTTCCTTAGCGATTACAACAGAGAAATTTATGGCAGGGAGCTGTTAGGAAAGGTTAATCTCAGCCAGAAGAACATAGCCTTGACTTTAGAAGAACTTGAGAATCTTGGGATACTTTTGTCTAAATCCAGTGGAAATAGAAGATATTTCTTTTTAAATAAATTAAATCCTCTATGCAAAAAGTATTTGCTGTTAACTGAGATAGGGCGCTCAATAGAATTCCTTAAGAATAACCCCAAAATCAGCCACATTTTTAATTCATTAAATAAAACTCAAATAATTTGTATATTTGGAAGCTATGCTAAAGAGACACAAAAAGAAGGTTCTGATTTAGATTTATTTGTAATTGGCAAATTTAATGAAAAAATGATTAAGCAAAGAGGAAAGGACTATAATTTAGAGATAAATATTAAAAAAGGGTCTAAATCAGATTTTATAGCTTCATTGAAAAATAAAAATCCATTTATGAATGAAATCCTTGAAAGCAAGGTTTTAATCTCAGGCTACGAGGAATTTATTGAAGAGGTAGTAAAGCAAAAATGGTAAGTATGAAATGGTGTCTAAATGTAAAGAATGGAATTGAATTAGTGAATCCTAATAATAATATGTCTAATTCTTATTTAAAAATGGCTGAAGAATCATTACGCATAATTAAAAATGTTGATAGCAGCAAAATATGGGCAGCCTCAACTTCTTATTATACAATATATTATTGCCTTTATTCTCTCATGATGAAATTTGGAGTAAAGTGCGAGATACATGCATGCTCAATAGAATTTATGAAACAGTTTTTGATGGAATTTTATAACTCTGAAGACGTTAATTTGATTGAAACTGGTTTTGAGATTAGAAATAATTTACAATATTATCCAGACAGATTCTTTGATAGTAAGAAATTAGAATTTATTAAAACCAAATCAGCAGACTTTGTGGTTAAGACTAAAGAAATACTTTCAAAAATTACTGAAAAAGACATACAACAAGTAAGGTATGATTTGAAAAAAAGAAAGGTGAAATAATTGTATAAAAAACTAATAAAGAGAGGTAGTAAAACCTATAGTTACTACTACCATAACTATAGGAAAGGCAGCCAAGTCAAGAATTTCTTCCTTGGAAATAATCTAAAACAAGCTAAACTCAATCTGAATAAATTCAATTCACTCAATCAAGCTCCTATACCTAATCGGCAATCAAGCGGATCAAGAGATGATAAGAATCCTGGCTATAGTGGTGCAATCCTAATAGCTTTATTCTTATTAGCATTAGGTATAGGATTCTTTTTCTTCAAGCCAGAAATAACCGGGTTGGTTACGGATGAATCAGTAATCCAGCAGCCAACAATAATTATAGAGCCTGAACAGCCGGTGCAAGAAACTCTTAAAGAAGAATCTCAAATTCAGCAGCCAATAATAGAGCAACCCAAAGAAGAGCAGCAGACTCCAAAGCAAGAGGAAACTGGAGAACCTATAATACAACAACCACAAGTCATAGAAGAATCTAAACCAGAAGTTTTGACACATGACTCTGCAGAAATTAATAAGCCAGTAACTTGGACTAAAGAAGTTAAACTGGCTAGAGTATCAAGTAATTATCAATTAATCTTGCCGAAAGAAGCTTATAATCTTAACATAAATAAACAGGATAATAATAAAGAAGTAAAAGTAAGCAATATTATAGTTCCTTTAACCACGCTTTCGGACTCAAGCAACCAAACTATAATTATAAATGAACTGGTTCAGAATCTAACAATAATCTATCAAGCTCCTGGCCCTAGATTAATAGAAAGTAAGTCAGGCAACGGCATCAAGGTGCAAATATCAAGTAATTTACCCTACACCAATGTTTTAGCATATGTTAATTATAATTTATCTGGGAATATCAGATTAATCCATGAAAATCTCAATAACTTAGATGTAACTAATGATATAAATTACAATGTTTCTATTACCCAAAATAAAGTAACTTGGGTTGTTCCTCATTTATCTGTACAATATTTCTTCATAACAAATGATACCACAAACTTACCACCCACAAGCACAATTAAATTTG
>CAYWWS010000044.1:1249-2755 GCA_964462105.1 Candidatus Woesearchaeota archaeon | reverse complement strand
AACATTTCTTAATACTACAGGGAAACTAACTCCATATTCAACTTATACCGAGAATCTAACACTAAACAGAACAGGAACATATGAGAATGCAGGTAGTTGGAGTGCAGGAGTAGGAACAGATACTGGTGTGGCATTTGATTCAAGCGATAATACCATTTGGGTTGTACTTAATCCAACTACAATCAATCATTTCTCAGTATCAGGAGCAGATTTAACTGGAGATATTACAGTAGGTAGTGGAGCATCAGATGTTTTTGAATTAGATTATGATGCTAGAGATGATAGTCTATGGGTTAGTGATGATACAGACAATGCGGTTTATCATTTTAATGCTGCAGATGGAAGCAATTTGACTGGAGGATTTGTTACTGGACCAGCAGGCAATACTGAAATGAGAGCAATAACATTAGATACATCAGATAATACTTTCTGGACTGGTGATTATACAGATGGATTTCTTTACCATTATAATTCAGCTGGAACAAATCAAAGTGACGGGATTAAGCTTTTCTCGTTTAATGCTGCCCCAGCTCCGTTTGGTGTAAAATATGATGATAGAGATGATACATTATGGGTTACAGATTCCACAGATGATTTTATCTATCATGTAAATGCAAGTAATGGTGCTAATCTAGGTGATGGTTTTAATATAGGAACTCTTGCTAATGCTTTAGTCACCTATGGAGTAACCATTGATAATAATTATACTATCTATGGCGTGGATGATGAAGATAATGTAGTTTATAAATATTTAGACCCTTACTCTATACAAGGCAATTATACATCCGAAATATTTGATTCAGGCATATCTAGTAGTGCTTGGAATAATTTAACTTGGAATACAATCAATTCAACTGGCAATGATATTAATATAAGCGTTAGAAGTTGTGATGATGCTGCCTGTTCAGGGGAAAGCTTTACTTTCCTAGCGAGAAACACATCCCAAAATTATAATTTAAACTCTTCAATAACCCCATCTAATAGATGGTTCCAGTTTTTAATTGATTTCAGGACAACAAATAACAAGACTACACCTCAATTATTAAATGTTAATATAACGTCTAGTAATACTGCTCCTACAGTTCCAACAAACTTGCAACCTTAAACTGGACTAATTCTACAGATGTGGAGGGAGACACATTAACTTATAATTTACAGATTTCAACAGACCCAAGCTTTAGCGCTATAGTTTATTCAGCAACAGCAATTCCAACCGGACCCAGCCCGACAGGGCATAATGTTACAACCACATTGAATACAACAAGATACTGGTGGAGAGTAAGGGCAGATGATACATTACAAAATGGAACATATTCATATGGTATGATGAGATTATGGAATTTTAGTAATGATTATATCGATGTAACTAAAAATAATGGATCGTTTGATTGGTTAAATGGAACATTTGTTAATACTACAACCTCGGCAGCAAATGGAGAAAATCTTACTTTAAGTCAGACAGGATGGGATAATAAAACTAATGGATTCTCTGCAGTAAGTGCTGGT
>CAYWWS010000044.1:0-1235 GCA_964462105.1 Candidatus Woesearchaeota archaeon | reverse complement strand
ATAACCTTTGATTCAAGTGATAATACCTTATGGATTGCAGATTTTGGAGACTTTTTTATATACCATTTCAATTTAGCTGGTGTAAATCAAAGTGACGGTTTTAGGGTAGTTGATGCAGGTGTTGCAAATGAGGCTAATAATGGCCCTAACGCTGTAACTTACGATTCTAGAAATGATACCTTATGGGCTACAGAAAGTACAGATGATTTTATTTATCATTTTAATGCTTCTAACGGTAATAATCTAACTGGTGGGTTCCCTACAGCCTCAGCAGGAAATGATGATCCACAAGGCATTGCCTTTAATCCAACAGATAACAGCTTTTGGGTTTTATCAAATACAGATGATTTTGTATATCATTTTTCAGCAACAGGTGTAAATCAAAGCAATGGTTTTAGTGCAACCCCCTTAGGTTCGGATGCACCATTAGGAATTACCTATGATACAAGAGATAGCACTTTATGGATTTCAGATTCCACAGATGATTTTGTTTATCATGTTGATACTTTAGGAAATAATTTGTCAGATGGTTTTGGCACATTAGCAGCAGGCTCCACCCTTTCTTATGGGGTGGCATTTGACACTAGCAATAATAGTTTTTGGGTTGCAGATGGTGAGGATAATTTTGTTCATCACTTCCTAAATTTTTATTATTTCTATGGTAATTATACATCAGAGATTTTTGATGTTAAGTCTTCACAAGGCTGGGAAAACATTACATTAAATGCTACAAACTCTTCAGTAACGAGTTTCAATTTATCTGTAAGAAGTTGTGATGATGCTGCCT
Organism: Candidatus Woesearchaeota archaeon; assembly: GCA_964462105.1. GTDB lineage: Archaea > Nanobdellota > Nanobdellia > SCGC-AAA011-G17 > CAYRAU01 > CAYWWS01. The sequence goes on along the minus strand of CAYWWS010000044.1, from coordinate 448 downwards.
GTGCTGGAGAGAACTTTAATTTTGTAGCCATGAACAGATCTGGTAATTTTACTTTAAACACTTCAATAACCCCTGCTAACAGGTATTTCCAGTTTAAATTAGAACTTGGAACTTCTGATAATACTACTACATCAACTTTCTTTAATGTTAATACTAGCTATTCATCAGCACCAAGAATAAATCAGACAATAATAATAACAAACGGAACCCTGGTCAAGAATACAAGATTAAACGGATCTGCTGGAGTATTTGATCCAGACTTAAGCAAGATTAATATAACATTTAGATGGTACAGGAATAACGTTGAACAACTGGCATTCACAGGATTAGCATTAAACTGGAATAATGGGGATCTGGTTTACTCCCCATTCAATGTAACAAACGCTTCAAAGAATGAAGTCTGGATTCTAGGGGCTAATGCTTCAGATGGCTTGGAATCTTCTGCCCA
>CAYWWS010000043.1:4085-4880 GCA_964462105.1 Candidatus Woesearchaeota archaeon | reverse complement strand
TCCGAGGAACTAGATTTATTAAATAAAGTTACTCTATTCTTTAATGTAGAGGAGCAGGAAGGAAGCCTTATCGTTTTGGTTAATGATGTAGAGGTATTAAATGAAATGGCAAAAGGTCAGCAAAGTGTAACAATACCCTTAACAATTTTAGATAAATTCAATACAATAGAATTTAGGGTATCTTCTCCAGGTGCTGCTATTTGGAAATCTAATAAATATAGATTAACTGATATAAGATTAAAACAAAATGTAGAATTAAAGAACCCTGTAGAGAGCAGAACATTTATTTTGACAGAAACAGAAGCTAAAGAAAATGCCAAGATAAACTTTGACGTATTCTGTAATAATCCAGGCAAATCAAGAGGCAACAGGTTAACCATAAACATTAATAATAATAAGCTAGAACAAGAGGTTGTAGACTGTGTAAGTTCTGGGAAAAGATTAGAAATTAAGCATGAAGATTTGAAGCAAGGCAACAATATTTTGACGTTTGAGATAGACAAAGGCGACTTTTTAATTAATAATATAGAATTAGAGACTAAAGTAAAAGAAGGTGGTGCCATAAAATATGACTTTAGTGTTGCTAGCGATGATTTAGATGATATCCTTAATGACTTTGTAGAAGCTGAATTAAGATTAGACTTTACAGATGAGGGTAAGAAAAAAGCAACGATCGACATTAATGGTAATAAATTTACTTTAGAAACTGATGAGGTATCTTTTTCTAGAACTATTTCAAGTTTTATAAAAGAGGGCAATAACTTTTTAAGAATAACCCCATTAAATGAATTCGAG
>CAYWWS010000043.1:0-4075 GCA_964462105.1 Candidatus Woesearchaeota archaeon | reverse complement strand
CGAGCTAGACAATCTTGAAATTAGGCTTATAGAATAAAAGAGGTGTTTATAATAGCAATTGCTGATACAGTAGAAAATCTTAGAGAGAGATTGCAATCTGGCCCAAGAAGATCTTTTTGGGAAGAACTGAAGACATGGTCTTTACTAAAGATTACTTGGAGGATTACTAAAGTAATCTTATTTATCATAATACTTGCTATTTTTATATTTATTCTAGTGTATTTCGCAATACCTTTTATTACAAATTTAATTACACAAGGCAGTGCACAAACTGCTCTTGGCGAGGTTCAAGCTGGTGCAGAAACATCAGGCTTACTGGGTTTTATTAATAGAGCTTATACTACAATAGCTGGTGTTACTGAAAGGCCTAATCTATACGGCACAACTTGGGATGAGCATGTTATTAAAAATCCTGGTGAGAAGACAGGCGTTGTCATAGATGAATTTCAAGAAACAAGAAAAACTTATAAGCCGGATACAGAAGTTGTAATAAGGGGAAAGGTATCTAAATTAACAAATCAAAACATAGAGCTTGATCAAGAGACTAACGTCGTAATAGGATGTCTATCTGAAGATTACAAGGGCGAGATTTTTACAGAATTAAGCCAAAGGCAGGATGAAAATATTCAGCCAAATTCTCCACAAGATTATACATTTTCTCTTGGAACTGGACGGGTTAGCGTCAATTGTTTAATCCCTAGAGGATTCGAATTAGACGCTGGTAAAACAACGCAATCTAAACTGGTGTCATTGGCTGTAGATTATAAATTTACAACCGATGCAACCCTTAATTTATACTTTATTGATGAACAGAGTTTATTTAAAGCGCAAGAAGCTCGCTTAAATCCATTTGATTTTTATAATCAAGGGCTTAATGATAAAACCTTAAATAAAGGGCTGGGTTTGACTCAGTTTAATGTTCAAGATGCACCAGTATTAATAATTGGGGGGGTAGACGGCCAGCCATTTGAACAGGATCAAAATTACTTCTTAGAAGTTTCATTAAAACATGCAGATTCGTTTGAATGGAAGGGAAATATCCATTTATTAGAGGATTTATTTATAACCCTGCCGGATAATCTAGAGATTATAGATGAAAAAAGCGATTTTATTCCAACTGAGGATTCTAGAGCATTGCCTTTATCATCCGAGGTTTCTTTTAGAGCTTATAAATTAAAACAAGAAAAGCTAGATGAGTTTAATACAATATGCAAGAGTATTTTCTCGGATCAAGAATGTAGAAATAAATATTCAAATCAGCAGAATTTTTATAAAGTAACTTTTAAAGTAACTAGCATTCCTGAATTGGGAGGAATCTCGTTAGAACGTATAGGAGCACGAGCTTATTATACATTTAGAACTACAAGTACCCAATCAATAATATTGCAGAATCTCGAGAATTTAAATGAAGATGAAAATAAAAAAGCATAATATCAATATAAAGGTGTATTTATTCTTGATAGCAATGATATTTATCGCAGCATGCGGAACAATACCACAAACTAATTTATTAAGCAAAGATAACGGAATTAATGTAATATTTAAGGATCTTAAAAGCATAGTTTATATTAGCCAGGATCAAATCGACATGGAACCGATAAGATTAATTGTTGATATAATAAACAGCGGCGACTTTAATGTTAATAATGGGGTTATATACTTCACAGATTCCCATATTGGCAATGGAGGCATAGATGGAGAAGTCTTACATTCATTCTCAATAGATTCCGCTTATTTAGATGAAAATAAAAGATTACAGCCTTCTATTTTAAATGATGGAACAGTAGGGGAATTCTCTTATGAATTTAGAAACTTGTTATTGGGGCAAGAAACAGAATTGAACCTTAACGCAAGAATAGTTTATGAAGTAATATTAAACGATATATTTGTGGAATCAGTTTGTATGAAAGAGTCTAGTTCAAAAGAATGTAGGGACCGGGAGATTTATACTGGCGCTAAGATAAAAAATAACCGTGCACCATTGATCATAGATAAGGTTGAGAAAAACATTAACCTGGGAGAAGAGGGTGTTGCAAAGGTTAACTTTGACTTTCATTTTACCAAACTTGATAGAAAATCGTCAATTGTTAATGATATTCAAGGCAATATAGAACCTGATGGAGGGATAGTTCAATTTACTGCAGAAATAGAAGATAATGAATTAGATTGTTCAGGCCTGAATTATTTCGGCAATGAGTTTAGATGGGATAATTCAAAGACCGAAGGTTTATTAAGATGCAATGTAGAAGTTCCAGTAGACGAGTATTCTTATAGTACTTTGAATATAGATTTATCATATTTTTACGAATCTATTAAATCGAGTTCAGTTAAATTTATAAGGAGGGAATAATATTAACCTAATATGAATAAAGCAGGTGTTATCTTCTTATTATTCGCAGTATTATTATTTTTAGGAGCATCTTGTAATCGAGATGAACCAGCAAAAACAGGCCCGTTTTTTGGGGGAACAAAAGGAATTACAACACAATTCGTTTCTGGAAATCCACCAAGTAAGTTTAATGAAGACCAAAGCGTTCCAATTAAAGTTCTGTTAAAAAATGAGGGAGAGTATGATTTAGCATCTGGAGACGCTAATGTTAAATTAATAGGTTTAAATCCGGAATCTTTTGGTTTTGAAGAAAGATTTTTAGCAAGCAAAGGAAATTTAAGAGGCAAGAGTGAATTATTATTAGAAGGCGGCGAACAAACAATAGATTTTGGTAATTTAAAATACCTGCGAACAGTCACAAATTCCCAAACATTTAAAGTAAGGGCAAAAACCTGTTATCCTTATCAAACTGAAGCTAGAATTCCAGTGTGTATTAAATCAACTCAATTGGAAGAATCTGGAGAAGAAAAACTATGCGACATTTCTGGGGAGAAAGTAATTCAAGGATCAGTATCATCTGGGCCAATCCAGATAACTTCGTTACAAGAGGAATTGCTTGGCAGCGATAGAGTTAAGTTTACTATTGCAATAGCCAATAATGATAATGGAAAAGTCTATAATTCTAATTTAAATTGCGACCTTATAGATAAAGAGCCTAAACAAGGAGAAAACGAGGTAAGTTTAGAGATATTTGATAATACTGTAAAATGCTTCTTTAGAGACGGGACAGAAAGCAATAAAGGGCTCGTAGAAGTAAATGGAAAGCCGTTAACTTGCTCTAAGGAAGTAAAAGAGACATTTGAAGACACTTTAACCATAAAATTAAATTATAAATATGTAGATACGACTGAATTCAAAGAAATTGAGATAGTTGAGAGTTAAGTTTATTAATATTATTTATAATCTTTAATTATGATAATTGCAGACTTACAGATACATTCTAGATACGCTCGTGCTTGTAGTAAAAATACTAATATCGAATTATTAGAAAAATATGCAAGAATTAAAGGATTAGATTTATTAGGCGCAGGCGATTTTCAGCATCCTTTATGGAATAAAGAGATTAAATCAAAATTAACAGAAGACGATAAAGGAATTCTCTGGACGCAAAATAAGTTCCCTTTTATATGGCAGACAGAAATTTCTTTAATGTATAGCCAAGATAAAAAATCAAGAAAGGTTCATCATTTAATCTTTTCTCCTAATAAAGAGGTTTCAGACCAAATAATTAATGTCTTAAGTAAGAAAGGCAGACTGGATTATGATGGCAGACCGATATTCGGCTTTTCTAGCATAGAATTGATTGATATAATGCGGGATATTGATGATAGAATAGAAATAATCCCTGCTCATTGTATGACTCCCTGGTTTGGAATCTACGGCAGCAACAGCGGTTTCGATTCTCTGCAAGAATGTTTTCAAGATAATGCTAAACATATTCATGCAGTAGAAACTGGGATGAGTGCAGACCCTGCAATGCTATGGCGCTTTCCTGATGCCAAAAGAATTAATTTGGTCAGCTTTTCCGATGCGCATTCTTATTGGCCTTGGCGTTTGGGCAGGGAAGCTACAATATTTGATTTTAAAGAATTAAGCTATGATAACATTATAAAGGCTATTAGAACAGGCACCGGCTTAAAAATGACAATAGAAACGAATCCAAGTTATGGCAAATATCACTATGAT
>CAYWWS010000042.1:2588-4896 GCA_964462105.1 Candidatus Woesearchaeota archaeon | reverse complement strand
AGAATTGCAGATTCAAGAATCCATATTAGCAATATTCATATTCTTTGTAATACTGGGAATTGGCTTAATCTTCTTTTATCAATACCAAGATTCAAGCATTAAAGCAGATATGCTGAGATATGAACAAACTAGATATTACGAGTTGTTGGCAAATATTCCAAGCATGCCTGAATTAAGATGCAGCTCTTTAACAGACGAACATGATTGCATAGATACATTAAAATTATTGTATTTTGATCCAAATAAACATGAATTTGGTAAGAAATCAATTAAAATCAGCTTGTTAAATCAATCAGATGTCTTATGTAAGCCAAGCAACTATCCAAATTGCAATCAATATTTAATTTACAACAAAGCAGACTCGGGATTAATAATAACAAGTCCAATCTCATTATATTATCCTTTAACAAATGAGTATAAACCTGGAATCTTGGAAATAAAATGGCAAACTTAAAAGCTCAGATAGAAACCGTTGGATTATTAATAATTGTAATACTTATAATATTAATTATAGTTTTTGTACTACAATTTACAATATATAATCAAGAACCAGGCAATCTTCCAGGAAAGCTATTAGAAATAAAAGCTAACAACTTAAGAAATGCTGTCTTGAAAACCACTATCTGCAATAACATTGATATTGAAGATGAAATCTTAAACTGCTTTACAGGAAACTCAGAATGCCTTAACTCCTGCGATCAACTTAACCAGAAAATTAAAAATATTATAGAAAATTCAATCCAGGAAAATTATGAATTCAATGTTAATGATTTTATAAACCTTAAAAGAGGTATTTGTGAGGAAAAAGAGGCATCTGTCTGCCAGCCCTTAGATTATGGTCTAAATGTCTGCGTCAATCTATGTTTTAATAAGGGAAAATAAGCTAAATATAACTTCTATTAATCTTTAAAGTTTAAATCAACTTTGAAATACGAAATTAAGTTATATTTAATTGTTTTAGGCTTTCTGGCTGTTATCGGGTTTACTAAGGAGTTTTAGGTTTATAAGGCTTATAGGGCCTAAATTTGGGCATATCCCGGTCTTTTTATATACTTGACTTACATAATGCTTATAAATAAATTAAATCTCTATTTCTAAATCACTGTAGCCTAAATTAGGTTATAGTCCCATTCACGGGAGAAAAAATAGGAGGTGCATTTAATGCAACGAATTAAAAGAATGGTGAAAAGAGTTAGTGCTATTTCTGCTGGTGCTTTAATGTTCGGTGCAACTATGGCAGGTGCTTTAGCTGCAGGCGATCTTATGAAATATCCAGCACCATTTGTAGATGCTAATGCAAAAGCTTACAGTTATTTAATGGCTGTAGGTAACACTGGAATTGCTGATTCAGCGGATTCTATTGGTGCAGTCGACATTGGAAGGGGCCTTGATAAAGTAGAGGTCGCTGCTGGTGGCGGTACTGTAAATGTAGCTGGTGGTAAGAGTGAAGATATACCTTTGGGACTAGGTATTGCAAACCTTAGTGCAGTAACTCTTGATAACACACTAGAAGATGATGATATTAAAACATTATTTGATGGTGAGGTAAATTTCAAGAGTTCCAACTACGACGTTAGAGAAGTTCTTTTGCTTGGAGGATTACAGCCAAGTATACAAACATCTTTGACATCTGGTGATGATGACTATGAGAGTAATGTTGTAATGGAAGTTGACGGCAAAGATACGATAAAATATGTCTATGCATTTGATGAATCCATTAACATTGCTAATGCATCAACTACAGATTCCTTAAAGCTAAACTTTTTAGGAAAGACCTTGAAGATTACAAAGGGTAGCGAAGCTGCAACCAAGTTTACAGCACAAATTGGTGATGCTTTCTTTATGAAAGTTGGAGAGACAACAACAGTAGATATTGATGGCACTATGAAATCTGTAACCTTACAAAACGTAGGTTCAGGCGGTGCTGTTATTATTGATGTAGATGGTGTAGCAGAAACAATATCTTCTGCTCAGACTGAAACAGTTAATGGAGTAGAGATTACAAATGATGAAACATTCTACGACAGTAATGATGTCGCTCAGAGATCTGCTTCATTAGTTATAGGTAAGCAAGCTACTGAAACTTTCAAAGATGGAGATCCATACCCTGGAACAGGCGGAACATGTTCTAATAATGATCCAAAGGATTTGGATTGTTGGGTTTGGGATATAGATGGTATGACATCTACAGGCTCTACAACTTTAGAAAGTGGTTATAGTGGTAACGCAACTTTAAGTGGTACTTACATTGCTATTGAGAATGATTTCTCAATAAATTTGAAACCAGCAAAAAGTCCCGAATTGTTTT
>CAYWWS010000042.1:0-2578 GCA_964462105.1 Candidatus Woesearchaeota archaeon | reverse complement strand
TTACCAAACGACTACTTGAGCATTTGTTTTGATAGCTTGACTGTAGCAGATACTGACTATGCAACTTACAAGTTTAAGTATGAGTCTAAGGCTGATCTAAGCCAAGCTGGTGGTTCATGGGCAGTTAAAACAAGTGAACCAGCAATATATGTTACCACAAGTGTAGACGATGGTTTGGAACTTACAGGAAGTGCATTAGACTTTAATAATGTAAGCTCAAGTAAGAAATTCAAAGAAGCATACTTTGCTGTAAATGATACAAATACATCTATAGCTGTATTGTATAAAGATAGAGATGATAACAGAATTAAACTTGGTGGTACAGCTAACGAAAACGCTACAAATGAGCTTCTAAGAATTAGATACAAGGATACTAAAGACACTAATGCAGTAATTATGTTTGGTACATCGTTGCCTACAACTAACGGTACTCATATCTTAGGCAATTCGGGTGGTCAACTAAACTTGTCTATAGATACACTTGGTGACTCAACTAATGAGCTAAACGATGGTAATAGCGATTTAGTAATGTCCTGGGGACTTACTACCTATGATTTTAACAGATTAGGTGTAACAGCAAGTTCTGAAGAAGCTGCAGAGTTTTATTGGTTAACTAATAAAGCTGGATTATCAAACAAGAGCATTGGTAACAAAGATGAGGATCATAGAGAATTATATGGTATCATCATTAGAGATCCAAAGAGCCAGTCTTCAAGTGATCAAGTTGTAATAGAAGTACCAGGCGACCAAGTACAAGCTAATGTAGTTGTTAAAGGATCTGCATCTACTGTATCCGGTGCTTCAGGTACAATAATAAGCCAAGTCGCAACTGCTCCAAAAGTAGTAACTGCTAATGAAGTAACATCCACTGCAGGAAAGAACCTTATCTTAGTAGGTGGTCCATGTGTAAATGAATTAACTGCTAAGTTCCTTGGTTTGACTTTCCCATCATGTGGAGCTGCTAGCGGTTTAAGCCCAGGAGAAGCTATTATCAAATTAGTCGATAATGGTGACAAGGTTGCAATGATTATAGCTGGTTGGGAAAGAGATGACACAAGAAGAGCAGCAGCCGCATTAGAGAACTACAAGGCTTATACAGGTAAGTTAAAGGGAACAGAAGTAAAGGTAACAGGTACTGGTTTAACAGTAACTGATGTACAACCTGCTTAAACAAAACCTTTTTCTTTTTTTTCTTTTTCTTAAATATTCTATGAGTCCTAAAGTATTAGTCGGCTGTCCGACATCTTTTCATAAAGAATATTGCTTAAATGAATTTATAAAAGGATTAAAAGATCTGACTTATGATAATCATGAAATTTTATTTGTGGATAATTCCAAGGATGACAGTTATAAAAAGAAGATAGAAAATTATGGTTTTAAAGTTTTAAAAGGTTCGTGGGATGAAAGTCCTATTAAGAGAATATCAAAATCCAGAAACGCTCTCATTGATTATGCATTAAAGAATAATTTTGACTACTTGTTTTTACTAGATCAAGATGTTATACCGCCAAAAGATGCTATTCAAAGATTTATATCTTGGGATAAAAAAGCTTTATGCGGCATTTATTTTAATACAATTATTAATGAATATAAACAAAAAATTTTAATTCCAGGTGTTTTTAAGGTCATTGAAAATTCTGAAGACGAAGAAGGCTTACCCTCTATGAGGTTATTATCAGAAGAAGAAGTTTTTAGCAAAAATCTTTTAAAAGTTGTGTCTTGTGGAGGAGGCTGTTTGTTTTTGCATAGAGACATTATTGCTAAAGTTAGATTTAGAGAAAACCTAGAAAGATACGAAGATAGATGGTTTTGCATAGATCTTTATAAAAATAAAATAGATTTATATTGCGATACTTCAATTATATGCAAGCATTTTATACTTAATAGGCCTTATAAATGGAAAGAAGGAAAATTAATTAAAAATGACGAATACAAATCCTAAAGTATTGATTGGGGCACCTGTTTGTGAATTATACTTTTATTGTCTAGATGAATTTTTATCTGCTATAACAAGCTTTTCTTATGATAATTATGATATATTATTATTAGATAATTCAGAGGGTTATAGTCTATGTAACAAGCGAAAAAAACGCAATCTACCTGTAATTAAAACAAAGCATCTTAACAAGATTAGAGACATGGTTATTAGAGATCATAATACTCTAAGACAAGAGGTTTTAGATAAAGGCTACGATTACTTATTCCTATTAGATCAAGATGTTATACCGCCAAAAGATGCTATTCAAAGGCTTATAAAGCATAAAAAAGGGGTTGTAGCTGGTTTATATTTTGGTCACCATGTACTAGATCTAGAAGATAATTCTAATAGAATAATGCCTTTTGCTTGGACTTTTATCAAGAAAAATGGTTTCTGGGGAGAACTTGGCTATTTAACAGACCAGGAGATATGGAGTAATAAACTGATTCCAATAGCATTTGCTGGAGGAGGCTGTTTAATGATTCATAAGTCTATATTGGCAAATATAGAGTTTCGTTATGATAAAAGCATATATGCCTGGGATGATAGATGGTTTGGTTACGATTTATATAAGAATGGTTATGAAATGTTTATGGATAC
>CAYWWS010000041.1:2270-4910 GCA_964462105.1 Candidatus Woesearchaeota archaeon | reverse complement strand
AGATTTCATGGAAGTCATAAGATATTTATCTGGAAGTTACTCAAGCTTGGAAGACAGGCATGTTTATGCCAAGATATGGTATGATGAATCAACTGGAGAGATTGGAAAGAAAGGAAAACTAGCCAGAGTTATCTACATGACAAATGTTGGAACCATCCCGGATGAATCCAGCATTAAAGTCAAGATTAATGAAGAAATCGTTGGTTTTATTGATGAAGGATTCCTAGAAAGATTGAAGCGCGGTGATGTTTTTGTTCTAGGAGGCAATAAATATGAATTCTTATTCAGCAGAGGGATGACTGCTCAGGTTAAAACAGCAATTGAAAGGTCTCCAACTATCCCTAGCTGGTTTTCAGAATCATTGCCCTTAAGTTTTGACTTAGCCCTAGAAATTGGAAGATTCAGAAGATTAATGGAAGAAAAATTCCAAAATGATGTAAAAGAAGAAGAAATTCTTGATTTCATTAATGATTATTTGTATGTTGATAAAAATGCTGCCCAGGCAATTTATAATTATTTCAAAGAACAATATCTATATGCAGAGATCCCAAACGATAAAAAATTACTAGTTGAGCATTATGTTGAAGACAACAACACTTACGTTGTCTTTCACAGCTTATTTGGCAGGAGAGTAAACGATGTTTTATCCAGAGCATTAGCTTATGCTATCTCCAATATGCAGCATAGAGATGTGGAATTCGGGATTAATGACAATGGCTTTTATCTAAAAGGAGAAAAGTTACAGGTTTCCAGGGCTTTAGATTACATCAAAAGCTATAACTTAAAAGAACTGATGAATGTTGCAATAGATAAAACAGAGGTAATGAAAAGAAGGTTCAGGCATTGTGCCATGAGATCTTTAATGATATTAAGAAACTACAAAGGCAATGTGAAAAACGTCAGCAGGCAACAATTAAATTCAATGCTTCTATTGCATGCTGTAAGAAGGGTAAATGAGAATTTCTGCATTTTAAAAGAGGCAAGGAGAGAAGTCCTGGAAGATTTAATGGATATTAAAAATGCTGTTAAAATCTTGGAAGAAATAGAAAAAGGGAACATTAAGATTAAGGAAATAACAACTAATCTGCCAAGCCCATTTGCATTTAATATAGTACTACAGGGTTATGTTGATATAATGAAGATAGAGGATAAACAAGAATTCCTAAGAAGAATGCATACTATGATACTGGCAAAGATAGGGAAGAAGCAGGTTATATAGTTAGTTTTATATAAATAAAATAAATCTGTTTTATCATGAATCTTGATATAATATTAGTAATAGTAGCAATAATTGTCATTTTTGCAGTATTATACTGGCTTACAAAGAAGGTATGGAAAACTTTGCTTCTTGGTTTAGTTGTTATTATTATTTTAATAGCTATCCTTGGATTTTTAGTTTATAAGGATGTAAAGGATATTACCAATAACATCGGGAATAAAGATAATTTGTTTATAATAAAAGACGGGGATAAATTCTTATCAGGATTTAAGATAAATTTCAATGAAATTAAAAGCATTATAAATTCTAATAACCTAAACCAAGGCTTGAATAAGGTAATTATCAACGATGAAAAATTAAAGCAGTATAACAGTAAAGATAAGTCTGATATTTTAAGCGATGGTTATTATAAGATTATTTTGATAGATTTAAAGGCATTTGAAAGCATAGAAAAGCAAGAAATTACAATTGATAAATTTTCTTTATTAAAAAATGATGCAATAACTGCATTAAAGAGTGATGACCCTTACTCAATAATAATCTCTTCTTATATGAAAAAGAATAATCTTCCATTAGAACAGAAAAGCTTAGTAGAAAATCAATTTCCAATAGACAAGAATATAATTAAGCCTTCTATATCCATGATGCTAATCAAGGAATACTTAGAAAATAATCCTGTTAATATTGTAAAAGATTTCAAGAAAGACGATATTCAAGTTTACAAGGAAACAATAACATTTAAGCTAGTAAAAGGCAGTTTTGGTGATATTGCATCTAATTATATACAAAAGGCTGTTAACAAATAATTTTTAAATCTTTAATTATTAATTATCTCATGGAAATATACCAAGATATTGAAGTTATTGATTTAGCATTGTATCTAAAAAGATATAAAACCTTAATAGTCAGCGATTTCCAGATTGGCTATGAAGAATCATTAAACAAACAAGGTATATTAATTCCAAGATTCCAATACCATGACATTATAAAAAGGCTGAATTTAATCTTTAAAAAAATCAGGCCGGAAAAAATAGTTGTCAATGGTGATTTGAAGCATGAATTTGGCAAGATTTCTGAGCAAGAATGGCGTCATGTTCTGCAATTAATTGATTTTTTAAGCAGCAAATGCAAAGAATTAATCCTGGTAAAAGGTAATCATGATTTAGCATTAGGCCCGATTGCTAAAAAGAGAAGCATAGAGATTAAAGATTATTATCAAATTAATGGCATAACAATATTGCATGGCGACAAGATAATTAAAGAAGCCTTATCAAGCAAAATATTGATTATTGGACATGAGCACCCTGCTGTAAGCTTCAGAGATGTCAGGGTTGAAAAATATAAATGCTTCTTAAAGGGAAAATGGAAAAACAAGATATTGATAGTGCAGCCAAGCTTTAATTTAATTAATGAAGGCAGCG
>CAYWWS010000041.1:0-2258 GCA_964462105.1 Candidatus Woesearchaeota archaeon | reverse complement strand
TTTAAAAGAAAGATTATTAAGCCCTTTTTTAAAGAATTTAGATAATTTTCAGGTTTATGTAATACAGGATAAGGTATATGACTTTGGCTTGGTAAAGAATCTAAATTAAAAATTTTGGCTTGGTATATAACCCTAGAGTTTATTATCTTTAATTAATTTTGCAAAATCTTTCCTAAATTTAGCAAGTTTTGGATTAATAACTAACTGGCAATAAGACTGATTCATATTTCTATTATAATAATTATTGTGGTAATCTTCAGCTTTATAAAAATTATTTAATGGCTTGACTTCAGTTACAACGTGCTTATAGATTTTAGAAGACTCCAGTTTTTTAATAAATTGCAAAGCTTCTTCATGCTGGATATTATTAGCATACAATATGATAGATCTGTACTGAGTTCCAACATCATTACCTTGCCTATTCAAAGTAGTTGGGTCATGAACAGAAAAGAATACTTCCAAAAGCTCTTTATAGCTTATTTGTTTTGGGTCAAACTCTATTTTAATTACTTCTGCATGACCTGTCTTGCCAGAACAGACTTCTTCGTAACTTGGATTGATTCCATTTCCCCCAGCATATCCGGGAACTACAGATTTAATGCCCTTTAAATTTCGAAATACTGCTTCAGTGCACCAGAAACAGCCACCGCCAAAAACTGCAAATTCAAGCTTGTTTGATGATTTCATAAAAGTAAAAATCATTAGAAACATTTAAATATATTTATTGTTGATTAACATCATGGCAGAAGACAAGATAAACATTCCATCCGGCATGGGTGGTTTAGTAAGATACTTTGATGATTTTAAAAGTAAGCTAGAATTAAAACCTGAATATGTACTTGGTGCCATTATTGTTGTAATACTACTTGAGGCTATTCTTCATTTAATGTAAAATGTTAGGCTTTAATCCAAAAGACATGGACAAGATGATGAAGCAGCTAGGCGTAAAGCAAGAGCCTATAAATGCCAAAGAAGTAATCATTAAAACAGAGGATAAAGATTTAATTATTAGAAATCCTAGTGTTAGTAAAATAAAAGCCATGGGGCAAGAGACTATCCAGATTACCGGCGAGATAGAAGAGGTTGCCAATGATAAGGAAGATGTTAACACTATAATGGAACAGGCCGATGTTGATGAGTCTACTGCCAGAAAAGCATTAAAAGACAATAATGGCGACTTGGCAAAAACTATTCTAAAGCTTAAAAAGTAAAGATATTTATACTGCTATTGTTTTATAATATATATGGATGCTTTCAAAACCTTGATAGACAGTATGAATCGTTATCTGAATACTGCTGATCATCTGGTATATGTTACATATCCCTTAGTAAAAGAGGAAAAATTAATTCTGGCTGCACTAGAGAATTTGCATAATGCATTGATATTTGCTGTTGAAGCCATACTTTTTTATGATAAAATGTATAAAAGAATAGGATTGTATCCTGATAATTTTAATGCTAAACTAGAAACATTCAAGCTTAAATGCGCTCCAAGGTATAATTTTGAAAGAGGCACTGTAGTTTTAATCCAGGATGTATATGAATTAATCCAGCCGCATGAAAAAAGTCAGATGGAATTTGCCAGAAAAGACAAGTATTACATATTTGACAGGGATTACGTAAAGATGAAGGCCATTGACCTGCCAAGGATAAAGGCTTACATCATGGATGCAAAGCCATTTATAGAAAAAGTAAACAGGATTTATCAACATGACTTATCAAGAAGAACAAGCTGAGGAATTTGAAGAGCTTAAAAGAGCGGATCATCTGCTTTTTGTTAGCTTAAAATACACAAAAACAATAGATGTAATGAAAAACGTAATCAGAAGGCTGATTAACGCTTATGACTACGCAATTATAAAAGCCTTGACTAAATTAAAGGAGAAAGGCAAGATAAAAGAAGTCCCTTTGTCTCCAATATCGAGGGCTGAAGTTTTAAGAGACTTGACAAAGAAAAAGATTGAGATGCTAGATTTTCTAGAATTATATTTCTCATTAAAGAATATTGACAGGGCAGAATATACCAAGAAAGAGGAATACAGGAAGCACGTTACATTAACTGTCATGCAAGACGATGAAGCTTTAGAAATTGATATTCCTAAATTGCATGAATTTTATAAGAAAACAAAAGAGTTTGTCAATTATGTTAAAGAAAATTTCTAAGTAAATACCTTAATGCCAAGAATTACTAATAAAGTATAAATAAACATTCTTACTAACTTGCCGATAAATACTCCAACGATGAATTTTAATTTTTT
>CAYWWS010000040.1:0-5147 GCA_964462105.1 Candidatus Woesearchaeota archaeon | reverse complement strand
TCTAATAGCACAGATTTACAGGATTAGGGGTATTTAAATAGGTTTCTCCCAAAACATTTATATACTACCACTATATAGTAATTACTATGAAAAGAGTAGTTTTAATCCTTACAATAGTATTAGCATTTTTGATAGGCATTTTTATAGCGCCTTATTTTAATGCTATATCTTTTAATACGAATCAAAAGCCATTTCTAACTTTTAATGGCGAGAGAAACTCCCCACAGGATAGAATTAGTAGAGAACAGATCTATGCTTCTGAAAACAAAATAGTATTAGATCTAAAAGATGCTTACATAGCTAGTTTTGCGGACACAAATTCTATGGATCCTCTTTTAGATAAAGGCGCAAATGGTATAGAGGTAAAACCCTTAAGTGAAAATGACATTAGTATTGGGGATATAGTTGCTTATAATGATGGGTATAATTCAATTATTCATAGGGTTATTGCAAAAGGCAAAGATGAAGAAGGGACTTACTTTATGATAAAAGGTGATAATAGCACAATATCAGATCCCGATTTAGTAAGGTTTGATCAGATTAAATACGTTTTAATTGGAGTATTATACTAACTTCTTTTATTCTTTTTCTTGTGATCTTTGTTATCAACTACAATTCTTATAACTTTAAATTGATATATCCCGGCAATTAATAAAGACACTATGAAAGTAATATTTAGTATTAAAATTAAAATTGAACTATAATAAATGTCACCGTTCATAATTCTTACTATTTTTGTAATCACGTAGATTATTAATCCAACTAAAAACCATGAATAACTTTTACGTAAGAAATTCTTTGTTTTGCATATGGCTATTATACACAAGCTTATTAATATAGTACCTAATAAACCGCTAATGAAATCTACATATACCTCTTTTATCATCTTATTTAATAAACTCTTCTAGATCTTTTTCCTCTACTTTATTTATAGATTTTACTAGTTTATTTACTTTACTATTATAGTATAGTAAGATCGAAATTACAATAAATGCGGTTATCATAGTTATAAGATTTGTATCAAATTCTATATATTGCTTTTCGTAAATCTTGAAGCTGCTAGTTCCAACTGCATCTATATTTTCGCCTATTACTTTTACTTGTAGTTTATACGTACCAGGTCGCATATGATCAAGAACTTTAAATCTAACGACCTTATCTAAATATTTGGATATAGCAAGACTTTGCTCTCCAATTTTTATTACATTTCCTTGGTCGTCAATTAGATTCGTTATTAATTTAATATCTGTTCTATCTTGTTCAAGCTCTAGCATAGGTATATTTATTCTTACATTTGCTAGAACATCTTCACCAGTCAATATTCTTTGATAATCAGCAGGAATGTCTACATCAACATAAGTTTCTATATTTTTTGCTAACACAGGTTGTATTAAAATCATTAAAATCAATAAAATATAAATGCATTTCATTTGTTAAGATATTTTTTTAAATATTGTATTTAAATTATCTAAAATACTGGGATTATATTTTGTGCCAGTTAAGTTACAAGCCAGTCTTTTAAACCCTATGCTTGCAGAACTGCTATTTTTAAATAATACAACCGGTATTTTATCAGCTATTGATTTTGGCACATTATTGTCTTCGGGTATTTCTCCTATTACTTTTACACCGGTGGATTCTTCTATTTCTTCCTTAGTTAATTCATAATCTTCATTTTTAATTTTGTTTAAAACAATGCCAATAATTGGCCTTTTTATAGAGTTAGCATAATTTATGGCTTTAGCAGTCATCATAACCGTTGACAAATCCGGATTAGACACTATAATTAAAGCATCCGCTGCTAACATAGCGGCGATGGATTCCCTATTAATCCCGGATATTGTGTCTAGCAATATTAAATCATATTTTCTTAATAATCTACTTAGCATTATATTATAGTACTCTGTTAAATTCCCCATCATTCTTTCTAATTTAGAAATTTTATACACATCTAGAGATAAGGTACTAGGTATTATTTGCAAGTATTCATTATAAAAATATATTGATTGCAGTATATCAACCTTATTGTCAATAACGTCTTTAAACGTTATTTTTGGATTAATAATACCAAAATGCAAGCCAAGGCTATTGTTTGTTATATTGGTATCTAAAATTAAAATATACTTTTTAAAATTAGATAGAATTATAGAAAGGTTAGCTATTGTTGTAGTTTTTCCAGTACCCCCTTTAGGAGAGATTACTGCAATCACCTTCCTTTTTTTACCGAATATATTCATCTCTTTCTCACCGATTTTATTAAATTTATTAGGTCCTGTCTTTTCTTCTTTTTATTTAAAAATCCAAATAAGTCTCTTTTTAATTCTATTTTATTTATTAATGTAGAATCTTTTTCAATTCTTTTGATTTTATTTTCATCTAGCCTCCTATTACTTAATTTATTAATATTTCCGTCTATATTAATTTTATTTTTTATATATTCTTTTTTATCAACAAGACCTCTTCTAGAGGCATGCTCCAAAATACTAGATTGATGCTTGAGTTTATCTTTTAGCGTTCTTGTTCCAGAGTTTTCTTTAAATAATCTTAATAATTTATATTGATAGATTAGGAATATTATTATAACTAAAAGAATGAGTATTGCTATTAATAATGTACTATTGCCTTTAATTAGTTCAGGAATTTGTAAACCTTCACTAACATTAAATATGCTGCTACTGGTAGCTACTTGACCATTATAAGTTGCTTTTACAGCAAAAATATAGTCTCCTGGGGCTAGATAATTCGGTACTTTCATTTCTCTAGTTTTTTGAAGCTGAGTTTCTACAGCTACTGCTTCAGTTTCAGTTATAACAGCGTTACCTTTTGTATCTTTTATGCTATACTCTAATAAAGCATCAACCCTGTTTACACCGCCTAAGTTAAATAATGTTAATTGTCCCACTACAATTTCTCCAGGTTTAACTATCTTATAACTTTCAAGAACCTCTAATTCTACATCAAAAACTAGAGGACCTTTTGATTTAACTTCAGCAATTACAGGAATTGTACTTTTTTGACTACCGCCTTTTATCTCTAACTGCGTTGCATATATATCCGGTTCCAAGTTTTCGGGTATTAAAAATTTCAAATTTACAACTCTAGTTTGTAACGGTTCTAAGTCTATTGTTTTCTTGCCAATAGAATCTTCAATAATAATAAAGTCCAATACTGGATTTAGCTCTAGGTTTAGTCTTAATTTTTCATTACCCACATTAGCTATTTTTAAAAAATAGTCTGCAGTTTGACCTTGAGAAGTTCTAACCTTTATTACCCCATCTAATACCTTAAATCCTCTAGCAGTAACAACTCCACTTCCTCCACCACCTCCGCCACTTGCTGCACTTGATGTTGTACCAGGAGTTTCGCTTGGTTCAGCACTTTGTGCTGTTGTTTCCTCTCCAATAACAAAATTAGAAAGCTGGGTTGTAGTAGCACTAAATTGTGCAGGATCTGACGTACCGTCTATGACAGTTGTTGACAATTTAACCCAAGTATTATTACTAGTCTCGAATCTGTATAAGCTAATATTCTGAGGAGATACACCATTTAAGTTAGATTGAGATACATTAAAATAAATTGTATAAGAGCCTCCAGCGGTTGAAGCATTAATATCAAATGAAAAATATCTTAAAGTGTTTTTAACTTCTGTAGAATTAGGAGCTTGAAATCCTGAAGGAGTACTAGAACCATAAACAGAAGTATTAACAGCCCAGCCACTAGTTAATCCAGTTACTTTAGTCACGTGTTCAGAAACTTTAGTATTATTTGGTATAACAATTCCATTACTTGGAACAGTTACACTGCTTAGGGAATATGATACATAAAGAGAACCGCTGGAAGTAACAAGCGTCGTTATAGCTGTTATAAAAGCATCAACACCGGTTGTTAAAGAAGTTATATTGGCATCAAAATTAGAGCCTATGATAATAATCAAAAATACAACTATAATTAAATACCCCTTCTTTTTCATCATTTAAATTAGCTTAATTTGATATATAAAACTTTTTATAAAAATTTTAATAGCTTTTTAAAAAATTTACTTAGTATGTTTTCTTCTTTATTGTAGATAAATTCTTTTCTTGTAAGACTATCCTTATCTTTTACTTCAATAAAACCATTTTTAATATTGCCGGGCAGTTTTATTGTATAAGTAGCTTTATCATTATTATAGGTTTTTAACTCCGCATAATTTGTAAAATTGCCAGATATTATCATAACTTCTGTTATATCTTTATAACCGTTAGAGTCTTTTACAGATATTTCTAAATTATCATCTATAAATTTTATAGAATCTATAACAGGTTTTTGATTTTTAATCTCTAAAACTGCATTTGTAGTAATACTCGCTTCTACATCTTGTATTAATATTAGAATGATAAAGAATAAGATTAATCTATCTTTTCTTTCTTTTGATATTTTGTTTCCAGACATATTTTTTAATTGCAAATGCTATTGCTATTATTATAATTATTGCAATAACATACCATAATAAAAATAGATAACTTCTAGTTGTTGGAGGAAACATATTTTCCCTTAATCTTTCACCAACAACTTCCCCAGAAATTTTTAAACCGCAATAGCGTATATTTACATTTGCTCCAGAACCGCTGCCAGTTATGTTTAATGCACCTTTTGGCGGTACAGATTCGCAGGAGACGCAAAAGTCTGCTGTATATTTTCCTAAAGGAACGCCTCTCGGAGCAGTAATTGTACCATCTATTACTTTTACATTAGTGCCACCACCAACTTCTGTTTGTTCCCCACCTACAAATTCTAGTTCTAATGGGAATTCTTCCTTATTCTCTATTTCATATTTACAGTTTATTATGCCAGGATCGGTTGTCTGTACCTGGAATTTAAATAAACCTTTTTCACCATTTTCTAATATTAGACTGCTTGGATAAGGGTAAGTTACTCCACCATCTATTGGTCTTGCTAGTAGTACTAAAATTAAAATTACTAACAATGTTATGCTTATTTTTTGATTCATTATACGAATGATGTTACGGTTATGGTTATTGTAGCATTATATGTTCCTGCTGATAAACTTGGCACATATAAATGATAATAAGTTGGCAATGTTGCATTTGCAGGACTTGTACATACTGAGCTGGCACAATTTGCTAATCCATTTCCAGGCCTAAATA
>CAYWWS010000039.1:2202-5213 GCA_964462105.1 Candidatus Woesearchaeota archaeon | reverse complement strand
TTTGATAAGGTTTCTCTCCAAAAACTTCTGCAGAACGGACATTGGAAATCTGAAAATTCTACTATTGTAACTTTAGCATCTTTACTGCCTAACATTGGATCATCATCTATAATAGATTTTGTATCTACTTTTACAGATTGAGGACTTACACTTTTTTGAGGTGCAGCGCTTACAGAACTATCGACATCATTTGAATCCAGTATTAATAAACCTGTTGGAAATAATAAACTTCCATCTTTTGTAATATAAGACTGAATAGTCTGTCCATCAACATTTAATGATAACTTATAAACATTTTTTTCATTAGAAACATCATTTAAAACAACGCTGCCGATAGAAGGCAGGGATTTAATGTAATTAACAGCCTTTGAAGCTGCTTCATTTTTGTTTAAGTTAAATTTAAAACCACTAGTAAAAATAGAAACCACGAGCAGGACCAGCAATACTATAGATATTACATGCCAAAGATTTATTTTTGCTTTTTTAGTATTAACTTCATTAACTATAGGATTATCCATAAGCGTACCCCCAATTTCAACCGGGGATATTTCTTTATATAGTTTTCTATTTAAAATTTATAAAAAAGAAAGAAAGAATTAGTGCTTATTTAACAAAGCACCTAAACCAAACGCTATTAATAATACTGTCCACCAATTAAGATTCCAGAAACTCCAGATAGTTAAATCCTGTAGCAAGAATAATATGCCTAATATTAATAGTACTAAACCCCAACCAGGACCATGACATCCGCATTTCATTGCCCCATAACTGTCTTTAGATGTTGTCATCTTAGCCATTGGTGCTTTTCTTCTCCTCTTTGCCATTAAAAAATCACCTCCAAATTAATGTAATTAAAATAGAAGTGTTGTTTATAAAATTATTTCTTAATTTTAAAGTGAATAAAAGCTATTTAAGTTGTTTAATTTTATTTATTATTATATTTACACATCCTTCTGGAAGGCATTTTGATGTATCTAATATAACATTATAGTGTTTTTTGTTTATGTAATCAAATTTATATTGTTTTTTGTATAATTTTCTTTCTAAGCTTTCTCTTAATCTGGTTTTTTGCAATGCTTCTTCATAATCTACCTTGTCTCTTAAAGCGATTCTCTTTGCCCTTATCGTTATTGGGGCGTATAAATATAGGTGATAATCTGCTTTTTTATACAATAATGCAGATAATCTAGAATCAAGAATAAAATTCTTTGTTTTACCAATCATATTCTTTATTTTTTTATCTATTAGCTTATTAATGCTTGGCTTGAATTCTGCTAATTTTAATAAAGTCAGATTATCTACTTTATGCTTGCTAGCTTCCTCCCTAAATATTTTGCCTAGAGCATATCTTTTTAGTTTTAATTTTTTTGCTAGTAACTTTGAGATGGTGCTTTTTCCTGATCCAGGCAGGCCTGAAATGGTAATTATCATTAAAGTCAAGAATCTTTTTTAGTTTAAATAATTATAGATTTAGAATATCTGCGAGGCTTGATTATATATTTCATCATTTACTACCTCTTTAGGTCTATTTCCATCAATAACTGCAATATGCTGACCCATGCCTGAAAAGTATCTAGCAAACTCCAAATAATTTGCTCTAACAACTCTTTGAAAATCCAAGTGCTCAAAGACTTCTGTATCAGCTCTAGAGCCCATTCTTTTCATAGCAACTTCAGCATCTAAATCTATTAATATGGTTAAATCAGGCACTAATAATCCATTATGGATTCTTAAAATATCTTCAAATCTTAAACCTTGTGCAACTTGATAAGCGAATGTTGACAATGAATATCTATCGCTTAAAACAGTAATGCCTCTTGCTAAATTAGGATGAATATAATTGGATAAATGACGAGTTCTATCAGCAAAAAATGCGTCTAGAAAAACACCTGCATCCTTTCTAGGATCTTTGCCGACTAGTAAGTCCGTTAGTTCTCTGCAATTTTCATCCCTAGTTGGCTCTCTAGTTAAAAGAAGATGCATTCCCTTAAGATCAAATAGTCGACTAGCTAGTAGTTTAGTTTGAGTAGTTGTGCCACTGCCATCTATCCCTTCTAAAACAATAAATCTGCCTTTCATTTTAATCTTCTCTCCTTGACCCTTTGCGAAGCTTCTGATTCGCCTCTTGACCAGAAATAATCTTTAAAATCAACAAATCCCATTTCCTTAAGTAATAAATTATAATGAGGATTTCTCTCAGATGCTCTATACATTTCCTGGCACATTTTTCTGTAAGTTGGATGGCCTTGTTTCGTTGTCCTTAATTCCCACATATGCATAGCTTCTCTAAAATTAAAACCCATATTCCATCTAATATTAAATCCAAATAAAACAGGATATTGAGCTTCCTCAGGATATTCAACAACAATTTTTTCATATAAGTTTGCTACTTCATCTCTTACTCTTTCAACTTGATTTTGAAAGCCAGCCTCTACTAATAAATCAGGCATGTAAAAACCATTCCTTGTAGATAACCTTTGTCTCATTTGCGTTAACATTCTATGTCTATGCAGATCTCTATAAATTCCGAAATCACCAACTAAATCAAAGTGTAAAGGATAACCAAATTCCAAAGCTCTTCCAGGCCTGTTTCTTCTATTCGTTCTATCACCATAATAAGTTCTTATTATTTCTAGTTTCTTTTCACGGAGTAATTGACTTACAATATTTCTTAATTGTGAAGATGGATGTTGTGAATACTCAAATAACATGCTAGCAACAATATTATCTAAAAACTCTTCAGGCCTATTCTCAAGCAAAATCACAGAACCTGTAGAATCCACGGGAACACCTCTTAAAAGTGAATCAGTTAATTGTTGCATAGACAATCTAGTCTCTACAGAATAAGAATCTCTTCTTGCCCTTTCAACATATTTAGGTATAACTTTATTTAATTCACTATGAGCACTTTTGCCTATAAGCTGCATCTCTGCTAAATCGCTGCTGTGTAAATGTGTTAGTAAATTTTGGAAAAATCTCCCATTTCCAAAAATCCCTACATTAGTAAGAGT
>CAYWWS010000039.1:0-2192 GCA_964462105.1 Candidatus Woesearchaeota archaeon | reverse complement strand
TTCTTAAGTCAGTTTTATAAGTTGTCATAAAATCTCTTTGGTCAGCTTCTGTTACCATCTCTTCTAACCTTCTCAATTCCCCATTCGGACCTAATGGGTATTCAGCCTCCCCTATCGGTTTTAACTTCCTTAAGAATTCCTGCATTGGCTCAACTAAATCAGCATAAGTTTGGAAAGCGAGATCCATTATTCTTATAAATTCATCAGCGAATCTAGAAGCCATAATTTTTGGTTCTCTTAAATATCTAAAATTTCTATTTGCATCCCTTTGATCATAAAATACATATCTTGTAGACTGTTCTATTGGAGAGCCTCCAATTCTTCTATCTTCCATAACTTTGGTTGCTAAATTAGAAACCGATTCTAAAGAAAGGTGTGTACCCTCTAATTCCCCTACAGAATCGTCTCCAAAGGCTATTAATACCCTTTCAATTAATTCATCAGCCTTTTTAGGATTTGTTACTCCTTCCTTTATGAATTCCCTTAATAAAGTTTCTCTAAAGCCTGTTCTAGCTCTGCTGTATCTTGCATATATAGCACCAACCATACCAATTGGTCCTGTTACAACAAAGAAATTTCCTTCTGGATCTGTAACAAACCCTCCCAAAATCTCAATTTCTTGCTGTGTAAACTGTGACATGAAAACAAATTATAATGATTATTAATTATAAATACATACCAAACTTAAAAAATTAATTTCAAAAGTCTATATCTAAATGGGTTATATATTTTTAAATAAAATTTAATTATCACCTTTATGATTATAGGCATAGTAGGTCAAAATGCTTCTGGCAAGGATACAGTAGCTGAATATCTAAAATTAAAGGATTTCAATCATATTTCTATATCGGACTGTTTAAGGGAAGAGGCTGACAAAAGGGATATTGAAAAAACAAAAGAAAACTTGATAGCACTAGGCAATGAATTAAGAAGCAATTTTGGTAGCAATGTTCTAGCAAAACTTGCATTAACTAAAATCGAGCAAGGAAAAAACTACGTTGTAACATCTGTCAGAAATCCTGGAGAGATTGAAGAATTAAAAACCCTTAATGATTTTACATTGTTAAATGTAGAGGCTCCATTAAGTTTGAGGTATGACAGGATGAAATCAAGAAACAGGCAAGGTGATCCATTAACATACGAGCAGTTCCTAGAGATTGAGAGAAAAGAAAATACTAATAACTTAACGACTACAAATGTAAAGGCGTGCCAGCAAATGGCTAATTTCACAATAATCAATAATAGCTCTATAGAAGATTTGCATAAAGTAGTCGATCAGGTTTTAGATACTATAAGACCAAAACATGTAAGGCCTTCATGGGATGAGTATTTCATGGAATTAACAAAATCTGTAGCACGAAGAGCAACATGTGATCGTGGAAGATCCGGATGTGTTGTAGTAAAAGATAAGAGAGTCCTAACAACTGGCTATGTCGGTTCACCGCCTGGTTTACAACATTGTGATGATATAGGCCATTTATTTGAAACAAGGTATGATAAAGACGGTAAAGAATCTCATCATTGCATTAGAACAACACATGCTGAACAAAATGCAATTGCGCAAGCTGCAAAACATGGAATTTCATTGGATGGTGCCAGTGTCTATTGTAAGATGGAACCATGCATTATGTGCGCTAAACTAATTATAAGTTCTGGGATAAAGAGGGTTGTTTGTGAAAAGAGGTATCATGCTGCACAATTAACAAGAGAGATGTTCAGAGATGCAGGAGTAAATTTAGAGGTTTTATATGATGAAGTTGAGAAATATGAAAAACAGTAATATTTTAAAACAAAGATGAATCTATTTCTATATGGAAAATAAAATCACAGAAGAAAAACTGGACAAATATTTCAAGATAACTGAAGAAGCATTGAGTATAGCTAGAAAGGCCAAGAAAAATAATGAGCATGCTGAAGAAGTTCTTTCCATGGTTGAAAATTACTTAGAAGATGCAAAACATTTCAAGAAAAAAGGAGAAATTGTAAATGCATTTGCAGCATTAAACTATGCGCATGGTTGGCTTGATTGCGGTGCCAGATTAAAATTATTCAAAGTAAATGATTCAAAATTATTTACTGTGGATGAAGAATGAAAGCTATTGTTGTTTCAGGTTCTGTAAGTACTGGCACTTATTTTTTTGCTAAGAAAAAAAAAAAAAAATATAATTTAGTTTATTTCGACATCAATGATT
>CAYWWS010000038.1:0-5384 GCA_964462105.1 Candidatus Woesearchaeota archaeon | reverse complement strand
AAGACTCCAAAATTTTTAAATCTATCGCCTGCCCTTCTTGGTGCATTAAAGGTTGGTAATTCAACCAAAAAATTAAGTTGCCATTTTAATCAATTTCAGCCATTTATTTTCTGAATTTAATTTTAATTCAGGACAAGCCAATTCGTAAGGGCATTTTGCATACGCTGCCTCCTGTTTTTATATATAATCAGGTCCACGCAGCGCATACACCTTCTTGCCCATTGCGCCGACCGGGATTCGAATATCCGGAGTAAAAATTTTTATACTCTCCCGGATCGCGAGCTTGGAGGGCTCGAATGTTAGCCATTGCACCATCGGCGCATATTAGAATGGCATTTATTGTTTTTATAAATGTTTTTAATATTTTAAGAATGGAAAGGTTTAAATATATGGTAAGATATATCTTACCTGATGAAAATATGGAAATTGCTATAACAAAAATAAGTTCAAAAGGGCAGATAGTAATACCCTCAGAATTAAGGGAAGGTATGAAAGAAGGCGATAAATTAGTTATAATCAAGGATAACCATCAACTTATTCTGAAGAAGGCAAGCGATTTTGATAAAATATTGAAAGAGGATTTGGAATTTGCCAAGAGGACAGAAGAAGCTTACAATAAGTATGAAAAAGGCGAATTTAAAGAAATGGAATTTGACGACTTTATCAATGAGATGAAAAAGTGGTAAATAATAATTTTTAAGGAAAAAATGGTGATTGTTGCTTATCACGACAAATTTAGAAAGATTTTTTCAAAGATTAAAGATAACAATTTAAAAAAGCGTATAATCAAGCAAATTCAAAAGATAAAATCAAATCCAGAAGTTGGAAAACCTATGAGATACTGCAGAAAAGGGACGAGGGAAATTTATGTTTCTCAATTCAGACTCTCATATGCTTATGTTTTAAATGAACAAAAAATAATTATTTTAGATTTATATCATAAAGACAAGCAATAATTTATTTTATCTACCAAATCTTCTCTGCCTTTTAGAATAAGAAGATAACGCATTCTCAAAATCTTCTTTGGAGAATTCAGGCCAGAAGTGTTCTACAAACTGCAGTTCAGCATAGCTCCCTTGATATAATAAGAACCCGGAAATCCTTTTTTCCCCACCCGTCCTAATTATCAAGTCTGGCTCACTTTCCAAGTATAGATTTTTCTTGAATACATCTTCATTAATCTGGGAAATGTTTAATCTTCCCTGTTTAATCTGCTCAGAAATCTTCTTAGTTGCATCTATAATTTCGGCTCTGCCACCATATGCTAAAGCAAAATTAAGAATTATCTTATTATAGTTTTTAGTAGCATCTTGTAATTGACTTGTTAAGTCTTGTAAGTCTCTTGGAAACATATTTAATCTTCCAATGAAATTAATTCTTGTCTTATTTTTATGAGCAATAGAATCTTTTTCTAGCAATCTCCTACATTCTTTTTTGAATAAATCCAAGATATAATTGAATTCTTGTTTAGACCTGTTGAAATTTTCAATTGAGAATGCATAGAAAGTTAATTCTTTTATTCCCGCTTTAACAGCCCAGTTAACAACATCTTCTATTTTTTTAGCCCTCCATTCATGACCTTTGAATGGTTTTAGCATTAATCTCTTAGCGAAACGCCTTGAGCCGTCCATAATTATTGCAAGATGATTAGGGACTTTATTATTAGAAGGTTGCATTTTAATCGTATATAACTTTCTGCCAATAAGATTTAAATATATTTCGAATAATAAATTTGTTTTAAAAACCTTTAAAAATCCTGGAATTAGATTGAATTCATGATAGATTATGTTATAAAAGATGTTGATCCAGATTTAACTGAGAAATTTGGCTATTCAAAAATTATTAAAGTCAATGTTCTGGATTCCAAGAATCTTAAAGAATTAAGAAAATCAATTGATAAATCAAAAGATTTAATCTTTGTTAAAGGCAGTGATGAAGAGATTAACAGAATTATTCTAGCCAATAAGAAGATAGATGTTTTAATAGACCCTGAATCTGAGAAAAAAGATAGTCTGCATTACAGAAATTCTGGACTAACCCAGGTTACTTGTAATCTTGCCAAGAAGAACAACATTATTATAGGATTTTCATTAAAAAGCATTTTAGAAAGCAAAAATAAGCCTGTTTTATTTGGTAGGATTAAACAAAATATCAAGCTTTGCAGGAAATATAAATTAAAGATGTTATTTTGCAGTCTGGCTGATGACAATTTTGGTTTAAGAAATAGTCATGATATGATAAGCCTAGCTATAACTCTTGGAATGACACCTGGAGAGGCCAAAAAAGCATTAAATTTAAATATAAGCTGAAAATTAACTATTCTGTAGTTGTGAGGTGCTAATAAATGAGGTTGAAATTATTCCTATTTGCTTTCATAATTTCTAGTTTAATATTGCAATTCAGCCTTGCTATAGATTCTAATGAAGAGCAGGCTAATGTAACTGTTA
This sequence comes from Candidatus Woesearchaeota archaeon, assembly GCA_964462105.1. Classification (GTDB taxonomy): domain Archaea; phylum Nanobdellota; class Nanobdellia; order SCGC-AAA011-G17; family CAYRAU01; genus CAYWWS01. The sequence continues at coordinate 2,937 of CAYWWS010000038.1, read as the reverse complement.
GTTCTATTGTAGAAGAACAGATTCAAGATCAAGGAAGATCAGATGTAATTGTTTTAGTAAAGGATGATGCAGGTGATGTTTTGAACACCCTATCAAATGAAATATCTAATGAAAAAGAATTAGATGTCATTGAAGGTTTTTCTGCAACCATAAATGACAATGGATTAGATAAACTAAAAGAAAACCCTGATGTTATTGCTGTTGAACCTGTAATTTATTTAACACCTTTCTTGACAGAATCAGTTCCATTAATAAATGCTTCAGTAGTTCATTCATTGCAGATTAATGGAATTAACATTACGGGCAAGGATCAAACTGTTTGTATATTAGACACAGGTGTTAATTATAATCATGCTGATTTAGGCGTCGGATTCGGCGCTTCATATAAAGTAATAGCAGGAGTTGATTTAGTTAACGATGACAATGATCCTTTAGATGATCAAGGACATGGCACCCATGTATCTGGAATAGTTGGTGCAAAAGGTAATTTAACTGGAGTAGCACCAGATGCTAAGATTGTTGCTGTAAAAGTATGTAACAATGGTAGTTCCCCAAGCTGTTCTAGTGCTGATATTCTAGATGGCATACAATGGTGCAATGATAATAAGAACAATTATAATATAACTGTAATAAGCATGAGTTTAGGTGGTAATGCATATAATGATTACTGTGATGCAAGCTTTCCAGTTACTGTGTCAAAAATAAACGAATCAATTGCAAAAAATATTACCGTAGTGGCATCAACAGGTAATAGCGGAAGTTCTGTTAATGTAGCATATCCATCTTGTATTAGAAATATTATAGCAGTAGGTGCTACAGCAAAGAATGATAGTATAGCTGATTATAGTAATGGTAATAATATAACTGATTTATTAGCACCAGGAAGTTATATTAATTCAACTTATTTTGATGGTAGCTATACTATAATGTCTGGGACATCAATGGCAACACCGCATGTTTCAGGAAGTGTAGCCTTAATGCAGCAATATTACAAAGAGAAGTTCAACAGGGTATTAAGGCCGAGTGAAGTTGAATCATTGTTAAAAAGTACGGGCTTACAAGTTTTAGACTCTAGGAATAGTTTAAACTCTTCAAGTCTAAATTTCTCAAGAATTAATGTTTCTGGTGCAATAAACCAGCCATTAGTAGATTTGAATTATCCAATAAATAACAGTTTTTTGGCAGTAAACATAAGTGATTTTAACTTTACAGCATTTGATAATAATGATACAAGCCTAAATTGTACAATCTATATAAATGGCACTAGTAATAATGCTTTAACTGCTAGCGTGAATACTTTAAACGGTTCTAAAATAGGCAACATAACTGAAGGTGAACACACTTGGTATGTAGAATGCCAGGATCATGATAGTAATATTGGTAAGAGTGTCATAAACACGCTTGAAATAGATTTAACTTACCCAATTATAAATATAACAAGCCCATTAAATAACTCCTTTTTAAATTACGATACTATTGTGTTTAATTATAGCTTAAGTGAATTGAATCCAAGTACTTGTAATTTATATGGCAACTGGACTAATAATTGGCATTTAAATCAGACAAAAGATGTAACCCAGGGAAATAACAATTTTACAGCAACATTACTTAATGGAAATTATTTGTGGAATGTTAAATGCACTGATTTAGCAGGAAATTATAATTCTAGTTATAATAATTTTACAATAAGGATAGATTTTATACCGCCAAACCTAACAGTATCCTCCCCGATTAATAATGCATATTATGGAACCAACACAATATTCTTAAATTATACTTATGGCAATGATGCAGTTAACCTATCTTATGTTTTAAATGATACTGGAACTAGAGTTTACTTGCCTATGGATGGTTCAAATGTTAATCTTACTGGCATTGTAGAAGGCAATCATACATTAAATGTGTCAGCAAATGATTCTTTGAATAATATTAATTCAAGCTTAATTAAATTTGTTGTTGATCTGACAAAACCATCAATTGCTTTGAATAGTCCTGACAATGGTGCTACATCAACTTCAAGCTCTGTCACATTTAAATATACTGTAACTGATTTAGGAATTAAAAATTGCATGTTATTAGTTGATGGTAATCAAAAAGGTGATACTGATACATCAATAAGTTCAGGTGTACAAGATCAATTTGTTGTAACATTAGATAATAGTAATTATGAATGGCAGGTTAGATGTACAGATAAAGTAGATAATATAAATACTTCAATATCAAGAGATTTAACAGTCTCGGTATCCAGCTCATCAGGCGGTTTATCAAGCTCTAGTGGAGGAACAACGTCAACAACTACACCAACTGAAACACCAAAAACAACTACTACTCTAGAGCCTAAACCAAAGTCAAAATATAATATTGACTTTTCTTTAGATAATAATGGAAAAACAGCTGGAAAGCCAGGAGAAGAAAGAACATTTAGCTTTGATGGAACTCATGAGCACAAGATTAAATTTGATAAGATAAGCTTCTCATTGAAAACAGCAACTGTAACCCTACAATCAGATCCTGTTACTGTTGAACTAAAATTAAAAGAGCCAAAAGAAGTTGACTTAAACAAAGATAATATTAATGATATTGTAGTAAACTTAGTAATTTTAACACCTGAAGATGAATCGCAATTGGAATTGAGCAAGATTGAAGCAGGCGCAAAGCTTATAGTAGAGCAAGAAAAAGAAGCTCCAATAACTACCCAAGCAACATCAACTAATATAACAAATGCAACAACGAATCAATCTTTATTATCAAGACTTACAGGATTCTTCTCTTATAACACTTTTAAAGACATAACTGGAGCTTTATCATATCAGAACTTAAAAGATAATAAAGAAACAGTAATCCCGATAAGCGCTATTGCTTTGGTTGTAGTAGCATTCTTAACTTACAGGTATATTTACTTAAAAAAGAATCTTAAGTTTAGAAAAATAAGGCCTC
>CAYWWS010000037.1:0-5500 GCA_964462105.1 Candidatus Woesearchaeota archaeon | reverse complement strand
AACATCAATAAAAATCAAGGACCAACAAGCCATCAAGTTTCAGATTATGTGCAGAAGATATTAAACATTAAAAAAGCTGGTCACAGTGGGACTCTAGAGTAAATACAGAGAAATCCCAATGTAACTGGTTGTTTGCCAATTGCTCTTGATAAGGCAACAAGAATTGTTCAGACATTATTGCCTGCTGGCAAAGAATACATATGCTTAATGCATCTTCATGAGGATATAGATAAAACAAAGATTAAAAATAAAGTAAAAGAATTTACTGGAAGGATTGAGCAATTGCCTCCTGTAAGAAGTGCTGTTAAAAGGCAAAAAAGGCCTAGAACAATTTATTATTTTAAGATATTAGAAATTTCTGGAAGAGATGTTTTATTTAAGGTTGGATGCGAAGCGGGAACATATATAAGAAAATTGGTTCATGATTTTGGACAGGCTCTTGGTATAGGTGCAAATATGATTCAGTTAATAAGAACAAAAGTAGGTCCTTTTAACTACAATAAGATGTTTAGTTTAATGGAATTAAAAGATGCTTATGAATTCTATAAAGAGGGTAATGAAAAAGGATTAAGAGAGATTATCCAGCCAATTGAAGATGCAATATCATATTTCCCAAAAATATGGGTTTTAGACAGCGCTGTAGATACGATTTGCAATGGTGCTGACTTATCAATACCTGGAATAAGCAAATTTAACGAGTTTGAAGAAGGAGAAACTGTAGTTGTTATGACTTTAAAAGACGAGTTAGTTGCCCTTGGTCAGGCTTTAGTAAACTTTAAAAATGTTATAGAAAATGATAAAGGCAAGGTAATAAAAACAAAAAAGGTGTTTATGGAGCGAGGGATTTATCCAAAATATATTAAAAATGGTTGATATAGAAATGAGTGTTGCACTGCTTGAAGGCGTTCGTGAAGATACTAGATACATGGAATTGTTAGCAGCCCACTTAGCTGGGGTAAAAGGCTCTCAATATGCGCTGGTATTAGGTAAAAAACCGGTTATAGTAAATCCAAAAAGGGAACAGATTTCACTGCCGGATATAACCAACCGAGCATTATTATATTTTGCATATCTTGGACTAATAATACCTAAAGAAAGGGAAACTAGCGGATTAGTTGGAGTAGTTGTATCTAATAATCAAGCAGAATTGGATGGCTTTAGAAACACGATGGATAGCTATTTAGAAAAAAGCCAAGGTCAAATTGGTGTTAGATGGAGTATTATCTCTTCAAGAGAAGGTATAATTAGCTATAACTAATTTTATGGAATCTCTAATTCAAATAGATGAAAATTCTGGAATACCATTAATCGGAGCTTTACCATTTGGAATAATTGATAGGGGTAGCAATTTACTGCAGGTTAGAGCTACAACAATCTGTAACATGCGATGCCCATTTTGCAGTACTTCAGCTAATGACTTAAATAGGCATCCAGTAAACTACCAAGTAGACTTAGATTACTTATTAAGATGGATAAAAGAGGTTGTTGATTTCAAAAATTGTAATGTTGAAATAAATATAGACAGTGTCGGTGAGCCAAGTTCTTACCCATATTTAGCTGAATTGGTTAAAGGTGTTAGAAAATTTGAAAATGTAAAAGTAGTTTCTATGCAGTCAAATGGTACTTTATTCAATGAAAAGTTAATAAAAGACTTGGAAGAAGCAGGTTTAACAAAAATTAATTTATCATTACATAGCTTGGATAAAGAAAAATCCAAGATTTTGTTTGGCATGTCTCATTATAATCTAGACAAAGTTTTAGATAATATAAAATTAATCAACAATAGCAAAATAGAATTATGTTTAACACCTGTTTACCTGCCTGGAGTAAACGATAATGACGTTGAATCTATAATAAAATTTGCTAAAGAAATAAACTGCAGAATTGCTATTCAAAAATACGAGATTCATAAAACTGGAAGAAAGATGAAGAAAGTCAAAGAGATGACTTACTGGAAATTTTATAAAAAACTAGAAGAATGGGAAAAGCAATATAACATTAAATTAAAGATAGGACCCAGAGATTTAAATATATTCAGGGTTAAATCACTGCCGAAGCCATTCAAAGAAAATGAAATTGTAAAGCTAGAGATTAAAGCACCTGGTTGGCAGGCTAATCAGATGCTGGGTGTTGCTAAAAATAGGGCTGTAACAATATTGAATTGTGATAAACCAGTTAACAGTTTTGTCAAAGCAAGAATTGTTAATGACAAGAATAACATTTATATTGCTGAACTTGTGTAATGGTAAGAAACATTTAAATACCAAAATCCTATTAAGATAATTAATAAAAAGGAGGTGAATTAATGAAAGAATTAGGCTGGGCAGCATTAATACTTGGGATATTAGTAGTTTTATTTACACTGCTTAAAACAGGCGATATATCTTTATACATTGTAGGCGTATTAACTGCAATTGTAGGTATATCTTATTTAGTAGGTAAATAAACAGTTTCAATCTGTAAAATAGAACGTTTATATATTTATTTTTTTCTTATTTAACCTCAAAGAAAGTTATTTAAATATAACAAAAAATGTTTTATTATGAATAAACAGCACTGGGCTTACTCTGCAGCAGAAAGGGTTATTAAAGAAAAAGGCAATAAAAAATTATATGTATGCGCTTCTGGAATATCCCCTAGCGGCAAAGTTCATGCTGGCAATTTTAGGGAAATAGTAACTACTTATTTTATTACAAAGGCTTTAAAAGACTTTGGAAAGAAGGTTAAATTTATTTATTCATGGGATGACTTTGATCCTTTTAGAAAGGTTCCTAATAATGTTCCGGCAGAGTTTTCTAAATATTTAGGAATGTCTATTTCTGATATTCCAGATCCATTTAAATGCCATAAAAGCTATGCTGAACACTTTGAAAAAGAATTAGAAACCAGTATCGAAGACTTAAATCTTGATATTCATTTTATAAGACAAAGTAAAATGTATAAATCTGGAAAATACGTTAAAAGCATCAAAAAGGCTCTTGATAATAAATATAAAATAATAAAGATATTAAATAAATATAGAAAAGAGCCATTACCGGATTCTTGGATCCCACTAGACGTTTATTGTGATAAATGTAAAAGGATTAACAAAGTTAATAATTACGATGGAAAATACAGCGTATCATATACCTGTAACTGCGGTCATTCAGACAAGATAAATTTTAGTAATGAATTCATTGTAAAATTACCATGGCGTGTAGACTGGCCTATGCGCTGGGATTATGAACAAGTTGACTTTGAGCCTGGTGGGAAGGAACATAGCACTCCAGGGGGGAGTTATGATACTGCTAAACAAATAGTAAAAGAAGTCTGGGGCAAACAGGCTCCAACTTATCAAAGATATGATTTTATTACAACTAAAGGTATCGGCGGAAAGATGTCCAAATCAGAAGGCAATGTTATAACTATAAATGAGCTTCTAGAAGTTTATGAGCCAAGTATAGCCATGTGGTTATTTGCAAGTACAAGGCCTGATGCCGAATTTGCAATAAGCTTTGATCTGGATGTTTTAAAAATATATGAAGACTTTGACAAATGCGAAAGAATCTATTTTAATAAAGAAGATGTTAAGAACGACAAAGAAAAGGATAATCAAAAAAGTATCTATTCTATGAGCTATGTTGGAAATATTCCTAAGAAGATGAGTTTACAGATTCCATTTAGACATATGACAACTTTAATACAAATATATGAAGGAAATATAAATGAATTACTAAAGGAACTAAAAATAAAGAAGGCTGATAAATCTAAAGTAAAAGTTAGAGCTAAATGCGTTTTAAACTGGCTAGAAAAATATGCATCAGAAGATTTTAAATTTAAGATTAATGATAAATTAAGCAACGAGGTTAAAGCTAAACTGGATGATAAACAAAAGAAGGCTTTAAAGGAATTATTGAATATTTTAAAAAACAAAAATTATAATGAGAAAGAACTATTTGATGAATTTTATAATATATGCAACAATTTAAGTCTAGACAACATTAAATTCTTTGAAGGGGCTTACTTAGCTATTTTAGGAAAGACTAAAGGTCCGAAACTAGCAAGCTTTATATTAACGGTTGGTAAGAAAAGGATTATTAAAATACTGGAACAAGTATAGTCAAGAAAAATTTATAAAGATATTACACATGTTATTATAAAATAAATGGGGGTGTTTTTATGACAGACCTAATAGTTGTTAGATCTAAAATAAAAGACTATGCAAAAAACAGAAGAGGGGAACAGATGAGTGTTTCTGGAGATTTTGCAGATGCTTTGAGCAAACAAGTTGTTGATATAATTAAAAAAGCTTGTGAGAGAGCTGAAGATAATAAAAGAAACACAATACAAACAAAAGACTTATAGAAATGAGAAAGTTATTGCTTATTCTACTATTCACTAGTATAATTTTAATAGCTGGGTGCAACCAAGATAATTCAACAATAACTTATCTGGAATGCAGTAAAGATGTTGATTGTGGAGTTGGAGGCTGTTCTAGCCAAGTATGCGGTCTCAAAGAAACCACTAAAGATATGATTACAACGTGCGAATATAAACAAGAATATGATTGTTTAAAACAGACGTCTTGTAGATGCATTGAAAACAGATGCAAATGGGAAGAAAATAATAATTACGATGAATGTCTAGCTAAACTATAACCAAAAGGTATTTATTCTAATTATAATAAACAAATTTATGAGCAAATATAAATATATGCATTTAGTTCTTGTCATTCTTATATTAACATTTATTTTTATTAGCGGATGTGTAACAGATTACACTAAAAGTAAAGTAACCAACGAATGCATTGGCAATTTAAATGTTCTTGATGATAAATTCGGGATAAATAAAAATGCTGTCACTGTATTAAGTAGTCAATGTTCCACCTGCAGTCCGTGGTATTCTCCACAAGTTGCTACATTTAGTGCGATAATAGAAAAAGATGGTGATCAATATTATATTTTGTTTACCGATAACTGCCCTAGACATCAAGCCTCTCAATTAAATTATGTCATAGAAAGTGAGAAAAGAACAGAGATTTATGAAAAAGTTAAAGAAAAAATATGTGCAGATTTTAGTAATGTCAAAATCTATCTAGAAAGGTGTTCAGAAAATGTAAGAAATCTCAACTCATTTGAAGATTTTCTTTCATGTGTGAATGGCTATAGTAATTATATATCATCGGAAATTATAAATGTGAATGAAGATTGGGCTTATTGCTCTACAGAAGGGTGGAAACTTTGTGAGAAATGGAACTATTGCGGCCCATCTGGTCCTTCTCAAACTTCATTTTGTACTGAAGAGTATTGTAAATTATCATGTCTTGTAGTTTTATCCCATGAAAGAATTGCAAACCACTTTACAGCATTGTGTGAAGACTGGGGAGAAAAAATAGAAGGTGATAAATATAAGTTCTCATTCAAATTTCCTGATTATGTTGATGAAATAGTATCAAAAAATTATTTGAGGTAATGTAAAATTAGCAAAGCAAAAGGCTCTAGGACAGAAAGGGAATTAGTTC